>JAICSX010000097.1 GCA_025936675.1 Sphingomonas sp. | reverse complement strand
TTGGAACCTCCAGACTGGCGCGCCCGGCAGGACTCGAACCTGCGACCCCAAGCTTAGAAGGCTCGTGCTCTATCCAGCTGAGCTACGGGCGCGTGGCGGCAGAAGTAACCGCAAATGGTCGTCAGCGGGTCAAAAAAATGGGGAGGACGCGAGCGCCAGCTTTCGCGCCCATTGTGAAAATCGGTCAGTCTCGTCAAACTCGCTATGTGCAAACCGTGCGAGCCTCTTTACTTCTGCTTCTGTTACTCGCCTGCAGCGCCAAGCAGTCAATGGTCGGCTGGAACTATCGCCCTGCTCACGGAGCGCATGAAGCTCTGCTCTCGTACAACTTTGGCGACTCAGAGAATACGAAGTTCGTCGGCGAATGCGATGGGGGCCAAACCTACTTTTTGACCGGTGGCGACTACCCCTTGGGCACAAGCGAATTTACCCTGACAGTCGACAACCAGTCATGGACGCTTCCTGCCTTTCAAGGCGTGGAAAATCGTGGCCTCTTTGCAGGTGATGGGCGGGAACAAGCAATCTCACACGCTCAGCGTCGCATCGTCTTTCAGGTCGGCGAATGGAGGCGAGAGCTCAAGCCCGGGCCGCTTTTGAGAAAGTTTGCAGCTGACTGTAAATAGCGTCGCCGTTTCACTGAAGCAGCCACTAGTGCAGCTCGGTCTCCGCAATTGACGCCAACCGGAACCGCGCTAGCGTCCATCGCATGAAAGCCGAAGGGGAGGGGCTGCGGCAGGTCGAGGCGCGGACGCTCAGCCGCGCGCATTTCCGCTATTTCGATTTCGTCCTCGTCGCCTTCGTCGTCGACATCCTGCTGTCCAACGTGATCGGCGCCGAGAAGCGGTCGTTCGTCACGCTTCCGTGGATCGGCGCGTGGCCGTTCGGCGCCGGCATTCTGTTCTTCCCGGTCTCTTATCTCATCGATGACGTGATGACCGAAGTGTACGGTTACGCTCGCGCCCGCCGCGCGATCTGGTGCGGGTTCGTGGCGCTCGCGTTCATGGCGCTGATGGAGTGGACGGTCGTGCATCTGCCGGTGGCGCCAGGGTGGACCGGCCAGGGCGCCTACGAACGCGTGTTCGGCTCGGGATGGCGGATCATCGTCGCCTCGATGTGCGCCTTCTTCGTCGGCGATTTCGTCGAATCGACGGTGATGGCGAAGCTGAAAATCTGGAGCGAGGGCAAGAACCTGTGGCTTCGCTTCTGGGGCAGCACCGTCATCGGCGAAAGCGTCGACAGCCTGATCTTCTATCCGCTCGCCTTCTACGGAATGACCGACTGGCCGGTCAGCGCGCTCGCGGAGGTCATGCTGAGCCAGGTGATCCTGAAGGTCAGCTGGGAAGTGTTGCTGACGCCGGTGACATACGCGGTGGTCGGCTGGCTGAAGCGCAAAGAAGGGGTCGATGTGTACGACATCGGCACGAATTTCACGCCCTTCTCGATCCAAGATTGATCTTATCTCACGCCGCTCGTCCTGAGGAGCCATTGAGCGTGTCGAAATGGCGTCTCGAAGGACCGTCCTTCGATACGGGCCTTCGTCTCGCTCCGCTCGCTCAGTCCATACTCAGGATGAGCGGGGGTCATACGGGGCGGCATTTCATGAACTCCGCTCATCCTGAGTAGGCATTGAGCGAAGCCGAAATGCCGTACCGAAGGATGCTTAGGCGTTCACCGTCTTCAGCAATCCCTCGAACAGCCGCCGTCCGTCGGTGCGGCCGTGGGCGGGTTCTACCGCGCGCTCGGGGTGCGGCATCAGGCCGAGGACGTTGCCGGCATCGTTGAGGATCCCGGCGATGCTCCGCGCCGAGCCGTTGCAATCGTCGAGGTAGCGGAACGCGACCCGCCCTTCGCCTTCGAGGCGGTCGAGCGTGGCTTCGTCAGCCTGGTAGTTGCCGTCGTGGTGGGCGACGGGGAGCGCGATCTCCTCGTCCGCATTGTACTGCGCCGTGAACAGGCTCTGGCTGTTCTCGACCCGAAGCGGCACGTTGCGGCAGACGAAGCTGAGGCCGGCGTTGCGCATCAGCGCGCCGGGCAGCATCCCGGCCTCGGTCAGCACCTGGAAGCCGTTGCAGATCCCGATCACCGGCACACCGCGCTCCGCCGCGTCCCTCACCGCGCGCATCACCGGCGAGCGCGCCGCCATTGCGCCCGAGCGCAAATAATCGCCGTAGGAGAAGCCGCCGGGGATACCGATGAAATCGGTGCGTTCGGGAAGCTCGCTTTCGCGGTGCCACACCATCGCGGGCCTGGCGCCGGTCACCAGCTCCAGCGCAACGGCGAGATCGCGGTCGCAGTTCGACCCGGGAAAGACGATGACGGCGCTCTTCATGCGGTCTCCAGCCGCTCGATGCGGAAATTCTCGATGACTGTGTTGGCGAGGAGCTTCCGGCACATGTCCTCGATCTCGGAATCTGTGGTGCCGTCGGCTAGATCGAGCTCGATCAGCTTGCCGGCGCGCACATCGTTGACCCCGGCGAACCCGAGCCCCTCGAGCGCGTGGTGGATGGCCTTGCCCTGCGGATCGAGGACACCGGACTTTAGCGTGATGAAAACGCGCGCTTTCATGGGACCAGCCTGTGTGAATTTTTCAAGCGTGCCGCCCCTATGGCTGCGGTGCAGAACAGGGGCAAGCTTTACCCTCTGTTTACCCTGACACCCGAAAATAGGCGACAAGCTGGTCAGTTCTTCACCGGCGCTCGGGAGGACCGCATGGTCGGCATCGCCATCGCCATGTTCATTGCATTGTTCGGCTGGGGCTCGAAATATTTCGGCTGGGACGACCCGGACGGAAAGGTCCAGCTTGCGCTCGCGACCTGCTTCATTCTTGGCGTGGTCAGCGGATACAAGACCAGGTCGGATGCGGGCACGACGGCCTAGGCCGCCCAAATCCCTATCAAAGCGGCAATCGCGACCAGCAGCAGGAATCCGGTCATCGGCACCAGCAGGCCGATCGGGATCCGCCGCATGTCGGGCGCGGGCGGCGTCGGGCTCCCGTGGATCTCGCGCCACACGGCGGCGATCAGGCAGAATCCGGCGAAGATCACGAGCAGCGAACCGCTGACCTTCCCGATCCAGTCGGGAAGAACGTCGTGGGTCAGCGCGCGTGCACCGACTCCGCTCGCCATCGCCGCAAGGGCGGTCCGCACCCACGCCGCATAGGTCCGCTCGGCCGCAAGCAGCGTGCGGTCGCCGGCAAGGATGGTGCGCCGGTCGGCGCTGTCGGTCAGCTCGCCGGCGCTCTCTGCCACCGCGTTCGCGCTGCGCTCGATTTCGGCAGTCTGGCGCCTGAGCTCGCGCGCCTTGGGTGCGGCGGGTTCGTCCATTCGCATATCGATAGCGGTGCGGTTCCCCGGCTTGCAAGCGTGTCAGCAGCGCCCTAGCGCGCTCAGCCGGAGACGCGACATGGAAGATGTGATGGACAAGACCGGCCCGATCTCGACCCGCAAGCACGGCGACGTGCTGATCGTCCTGTCCAACAATCCGCCGGTCAACGCGCTGTCGACAGCGGTGCGCCAGGGACTGGTCGATGCGATTGGTCAGGCCGAGGCCGACGACGGCGTGAAGGCGGTGGTGATCGCCTGCGAAGGCCAGACCTTCTTCGCTGGGGCGGACATCACCGAGTTCGGCAAGCCGCCGCAGCAGCCGTGGCTGCCGATCGTCGTCGACACGATCGAGAATTGCTCGAAACCGGTGGTTGCCGCGATTCACGGCACGGCACTTGGCGGCGGGCTCGAGGTCGCGCTCGGCTGCCATTATCGGGTGGCGGACAAGTCGGCGAAGCTGGGGACGCCGGAAGTGAAGCTCGGG
>JAICSX010000003.1 GCA_025936675.1 Sphingomonas sp. | reverse complement strand
GACGCTGATACCTACAAGGACAAAGAGGGCGCGTTTGACACGGGTAAACAGGTCCGAGTTAAGCCGTTGCCGTTCCCGGCGCGCCGCCTGCTGCGATGGGCCGCCCCGCTCGTCGAGTTGACGCGTGACCCGCTCGAACCGGGCGATTGCGCGTTCAACCTTGTCGGTTACGTCGGTCACTGGTCGCTCAGGGCTTTGCCTCGATCGGCGTGAGTGGCGAGGTCGCGCCTTCCAGCTTCGCCTGGTTCACGCCCTCAGCCCGGGCGATATAGCCCTTTGACTTCTCAACTTCCTTGCCGAGCGTATCGACGGTCTGCTTCATGTTGCCGAGCGCCTGAAGCTTGAACTGATCGATCTGGTCCATCGTGTCGTAGATGTTCTGGAAGGCGCGCTGCAGCGTCTCCAGCGGGATCGTCGAGCTCGCCGCCTGCTCATGGATCGCCCCGGTCTGGGTGCGGAGCATCTCACCGGTGGAATCGATCATGCCCGCGGTCGTGGTATTGAGCGCTGTGATCTGCTCCAGCACCAACTTCTGGTTGGTCATCGCCTGCGCCACGGTGACTGCAGTGCGAAGCGCGGCAACCGTCGTCGTGGAAGCGCGATCGACGCCCTTCACCAACTCGACATTGTTCTTCTTGACGAGGTCCAGCGCGAGATACCCCTGAACGGTGACCGCCATCTGGGTCAGCAGGTCGGTCGTGCGCTGGCGCGTATAGAATAAGGCTGTTTCCCGGATGGCCTTGGCCTTTGCCGGATCGGTCGCGTCGAGTTCGTTAGCTTTATCTTCGAGCTGCTGGTCGAGCGCCTTGGAGATGTGCACCATCTGCTCAAGCTTGTGCATCGTCTTCCAAAGGTTGGCGCGCTCGGTGTCGATCGCGGCATTGTCCATCAGCAGTTCGTCCTTGCCGTTGGCGAGGCTGCCGAGGATGCCTTTGATGTGCGTCTGCGAGCTCCGGTATTTGTCGAAGTACCGGTTCACGCGGTTGCCGAAGGGAATAATCCCAAGAAACTTCTTGGTTTTCGTCGCTTCCTTGGGATCGAGCGCTTCCACTGTGCGGCGAAGTTCGGTCAGGTCCGCGCCGATCCCAGTGTCCTTGTCGATCGCCTTGACCGGACGGTCGAGGAAGCGATCGGACGCGCCCGCCGCCTCGGCGATCTCCTTGCGGCCCATCGCAGTCAGCTGGTCGACCTTTTTGCCGAATTCGGGGCTGTTCGAGTCGAGCTTCGCAAGGTCGTCGACGAACTGCGCGACGCGCTTGTCGAGCTCGCTGGTTTCCTCACCTTTCAGCGGCACGAGGCCGGAGGCTTCCGCCGGCGCGACCGGCTGAAGCACGTCCGGCGGATCGAGCTTGAGCTTCGTCGCCGTTCCAGACGGCGTCGCAGTGTCGGTTTCCGGTTCCGTCGCCATGGTCAGTCCTTTCGAGGCCCTTGTGCGGCGACCGAAGAGACCGGTCAACGCTGAGCCGTTTGCGCTGTATTATAGATATAAGACACGTCGATTCAAGCGAATGCCGTCGTGCAAGTTACGTGGGATTAACCATAGCACTGAACCCTTCGCTTACCCTGACCGCGCTACAGGCACCTCCAAAGGCGCGTAGCAGGGACTAGGCAGCATGATTGCCCTCATCAGGAAACTCCTCAAGGACCGTCGCGGCAATGCGCTCGCGATCGCGTGTGCGGCAATGCCACTCGTGGTCGGCGCGGCCGGCCTCGCGACAGACACGATCCAGTGGACGCTTTGGAAACGCCAACTTCAGCGCGCGGCCGACTCAGCGGCCGTCGCAGGCGTCTACGATCGCGAGAATGCTAGCGGATCGACAAGCAACACGCCGGCGGCGGTCTGCCGCGACCTTGCCGTCAATTTGCATACGTGGATGGCCCTGCAGGGTACGACGCCGTGCACCGGGACCGTCGGCAGCTATACCACCCTGACCTATCCAGCTGACACAACCTATCAGAGCAACCAGGTCAGGGTGACGCTGACGATTCAGCAGTCTTTGCCATTCAGCTCGCTCTTCCTCAGTGCTGCACCGACGATTACCGCCAGCGCGACGGCCGCCGGCATATCGACGGGCCACCCATGCGCTCTGGCGCTCAACGGCTCCGGCACCGCCATGAATTACAATGGCAATGCGACGGTGAATGCGCCGACCTGCATTCTTTATTCAGACTCAGCTTCGGCGAACTCGGCAAGTGCTGGTGGCAGCTCTGCGGTTACGGCGAAGGCCGTTGCCGGTGTGGGCGGCATTTCGCAATCGAACAATTTCAACGTGTCGCAATATCTCCCCTACTCGCCGACGATTCCGGATCCGTTTTCGAACATTACGCCGGACACGACGGACATGCATTGCGCCGGCCACTATGTGACGACGAAGGTGAGAGGGGTTGATACGACCACGTGGGTCTACGATGCCCTCGATGAAAACACGAATATGGCGACAGCGACCTATCTGGATTCGTCGGGCAACGTCCAGACGGGCGCAAACTGCTGGACGTCGCTCTCGACCTCGGCCAGCAACCATACGGGGCTGACCGTCCCGAACAGCTATTCCGGACCGATCTACATCGATGCCAACGCCGCTCACGGTGGAAACGGCAGCGCGGATATGCAGGGTACCTTCAACTGCGGCAGCTGCACGGTTGTTCTGACGAATTCCGATCCCAGCTCGAGCACCATCGGGACCTATTCGGCAAATGCGCAATCGCAGACGAACATTACGTCGCCGACCACGGGCACCTACGCAGGGATTGCGGTGTTCCAGGACCGCCGGAAGACAAGCGTGGACACGGACACGATCAACGGTGGCTCAAACAATGTTCTGACCGGGGCGGTCTACTTCCCGCATGATACGCTGCAGATCAATGGCACCGGGACCGCGACTTCGCTGTGCGCGATGTGGGTCGCAAACAACATCTCGTTCCTCGGTAACAGCTCGATCGCGATCAGCAGCCCGGACGACACCTCCTGTTCGGGCAAGGAGCCTGGCGGCGGTTCACTGCACATCGTGAGGCTGGTCGCATGACTCTTTTTCGCAACGACCGCGGCGCCGCCGTTATCGAGATGGCTTTGGTCGCGCCGGTGTTCGCTTTGGTCACGGTCGGCATCATCGACATGAGCAACGCTTACAGCAAGAAGCTCGCTCTCGAGCAGGGGGCGCAGCGCGCGATCGAAAAGATCATGAACACAACCGAAGACGCCACGGTCGAAAGCACGCTGGCGACGGAAGCCGTCTGTCAGGTCAACGGAACAACGACGAGCAACGGTGTGACGACGTGCAACAGCAGCCCGATCACGACGAGCAACGTGACGGTAAGGTGGCGTCTCGACTGCACGGTGGGTAGCACCATGACGAGCCAGTCGACGACCAGCTCAGCGACCTACGACGGATACGTCACTGCATGCGCGGGGACGAAGGCCGGCTACGTGCAGGTCACCGTGACTGACACATATACTCCGCTATTCCCAATTCACTTCGCCAGCTTCAACACTGGAGATTCAACCTACCATCTTTCCGCGACCGCGGGGACGAGGACGTTTTGAGGATGCGCGCGCAAATCACAGCCGACGAGAGCGGTGCAGCCGCGATCGAGATGGCCTTCGCTCTGCCGGTCCTGATCGTCATGATTTGGGCGTTCGTGCAGCTCGCCCAGGTCTATCGCGCCGTGGCGGGAATCCAGCAGGGTTTGGGCGAGGGCGCACGCTATGCCACCTTGTGCCTCACTCCGAGTGCCAGCGGGTGCACGGCGCCGACGGCGGCGCAGATCAAGACCAAGATCAACGACAGCGTTTTCGGGATTGGTCCCGGCACCTTCACCGTCGCGGATCCGGTCAGCGGCACGTCCGGCACGGCCAAATATTATGATTTGACGGTCAGCTATTCGCAGCCGACGAGCCTTTTGCTGTTTCCCGGACCGACGATGAGCCTCAGCCGATCCAAGCGCGTTTGGATCTCGACCAGCACCTGAAACTGCAGCGCGCGCGGCGAGCAAAGATTTCACTCTGGTGCTGAGCGGCTATTTCTTCGCTCAAAGAAGGCTGTGATCGCGTCCTTGACCTCGGGTGAGGCGAGCCGCTCGGCGAACATGCTGCTCTCCAGCTTCATGCGCTCGAGAATCTCGTCGCGGGCCCCACGCCGCAGCAGCCTTTGCGTCAGGCGCAGCGCTTCGGGCGGCTTCGCGAGCAGTGCAGCAGTGACTTCCTGAAGCCTGATGTCCAGCTGACCTGCTGCAACGCGGTGACTTACGAGCCCGATCGCAGCAGCTTCGTCTGGGCCGAACGGCTCGCACAGTAGCAGGTAGCGTGCAGCATTGCGGCGCCCGGCGAGACGCGGGAACAGCAGCGAGCTTGCCGCTTCCGGGACGAGCGCAAGATCGACGAACGGCATCGAAAAGCGCGCACTGTCGTCCGCGATCACCAAGTCGCAATGGAGTAGCATCGTCGTCCCGATGCCGACGCAATTGCCGTGGACTGCGGCGACGACCGGCACCTCGCATTCCGCAAGGGCACGAAGGAAGCGCCATACGGCAATCTCCTCGCCGCTACCCGGTCTCACCTCCAGGAAATCAGCGAGATCGTTGCCCGCCGCGAAGTCCTGGCCTTCGCCGCGGATCGTGATGACGCGAGTCTCGCCATCCTCGAACGCTTCGGCGATGGCGTCGGCCAGCGCCGCATACATTGCGACCGTGATCGCGTTGCGACGGTCGGGACGGTCGAGCGTGATTGCGAGCACGCCGCCTCCTCGCTTAACCCGGACATGTTCGCTCATCGGTCCTGCCTTCCTGCGAATCGGATGACGCGCTGCGACCCAGCGGCTATGCCGGTTCCATCCATCAAAGCCGGGACACACGCAATTCTATGAAATTCTTCGCCGACACCGCTGAAATAGCCGAAATCCGCGAGCTCGCTGACACCGGGCTGCTCGATGGTGTCACGACGAACCCGTCGCTCATCCACAAATCGGGACGCAATTTCCTGGAGGTGGTGAAAGAGATCGCCGGTGTGGTGAAGGGGCCGGTTTCGGCCGAAGTCGTCGCGCTCGACTATGATGGAATGATGCGCGAGGCCGAGGTGGTCCGGAAGATCGCCGACAATATCGCGGTCAAGGTGCCGCTGACGCCTGCGGGCCTCAAAGCTTGCAAGGCGCTGAGCAGCGACGGGACCATGGTCAACGTAACCCTCTGCTTTTCGCCCACGCAGGCGCTGCTCGCCGCCAAAGCCGGTGCTACGTTCATTTCGCCATTCATCGGGCGCCTCGACGATATCAGCACCGATGGGATGCAGCTGATCAGTGACATCAGGCTGATCTACGACAATTACGACTTCGGCACCGAGATTCTGGCCGCGAGCATCCGGCATCCGTTGCACGTGCTCGAGGCTGCGAAGATTGGCGCCGACGTCATGACCGCGCCGCCCAAGATCGTCTGGCAGCTGTTCAAGCACCCCTTAACCGACGCCGGTATTTCGAGCTTTCTTAAGGATTGGCAAGAGACGGGACAGAAGATCGCGTGAAATCAGCGACTTAACCTGTCGTCATTAACCCCACAGAAACCTTCGCGCGTAACATTTCCTCAACTGCTCAACCGGTAAGTATCGCCCATCCTGCATTGGACGGCAGGGCGCGGCGGCCATGCCTCCGCCTGTGGAACCAAGGAGCGAAGACCATGAGCAAGTTTCTGAAGCTGATTAAGAACAACGAGGGCGCGACGGCCATCGAGTATGGCCTGATTGCGGCTCTTATCGCTGTTGCTGCCATCGGCGCGATGCAGGGCATCGGCAACAAGCTGAACACGACCTTCAACAACGTGTCGAACCACCTCGGCTAAGCCGAAGCTTCGACTTCGTAATCGGAAGCGGCGGTGCCTTCGGGTGCCGCCGTTTTTGTTTTGCTCATCGCGCGGTCGAAAAGCGTACCAACGCATCTTGTACTGAGGCGACCGGAGTTCCAGCGGAATTCTTGAGCGGAATAGGCTTATAGTTTTTCAGCACTTGGTCGCACGCGACCGACACGAGTGACGGATCGTTTTCGGCACGAACGAAATTGTCTCCGAACTCTGCGGCGCACGAAGACATGTTCCCCTTTGAGTCGACGGCAAACATCACGCGCGCTAGAGCTGGCGACTTCAGACCTGCAGGCAATTGCTGCACAGAAATGTCCAGGTCGGCGTTCGCCCCTCTTGGCAGGGGGAATTGCATAGGTCCGTCATATGGAGTCGAGACGGACCAGGTCACCGTAGTGCTGTAGATGCCCGTCACAGGAGAAGCGTCGATCCAACGAGCAGCTTGGAATCGAGAGCGCTTTTCAATCAGGTCGCACGTCAGTTTGTCCAGGTCGGCGATCCCGCTGCTCTTCTCCGCGTAGCAAATCCGAAGCGTTCCATCCGGTGCGACGACGAGACGGACGCCAACGTTCCAAATCCCGTCATTTTGCGCCGCCAGCCACATCGGGACGTCCTTGAAAGTGAACCACTCTTTTAGATTCAGCGGCACAGGCGCGCTGAGCTGCGCAGCGGCGGCGAGGGCGATCCAGAACATCGAGAAATAGTTACCCCTGTTCAGTGACTTGTCGAGGCTTCCCCGCGGCTCAGTAGGAAATTAACCGCCTGAGGCGTATCCTGGCACGATGGCGACGGTGATCCCCTTCGAAGAGCGGGCGGTGGCGCATTTGCGCCAGCGGCTCGGCGCCGTCGAAGAGGCCAACGAAGACCTGATCGCCTTTGCGCGCGGACATTCCGGCGCGGTTGCCTCAATTCACGAGGCGGTGCTTGCCGCGATCGAGGCAGGTAGCATCGAATCCCTTCTCCACGTGGTGACGCAGGAATGGCCGCTGATCCTCGGAATCGACGCAGTCGCGGTCTCCCTCATTATCGGCGACAAGGGCTTCCGCGCCGATGGCAGCGGCGTGCAGATGGTCGACCCCGTCATTCTTCGCCGCGCGATCGGGAAGGTCGACGGAGTTCAGATGCGCGCCGTGGAGCGCGGCCACCCCTTGTTCGGACCGGCATGCGACCTCATCCGTGCGGAAGCACTCGTTCGAATCGATTGCGAGCCGCCGCTTCCGGTCGGCCTGCTCGCCCTCGGCCAGCGCGCCGAGCTTCGCCTCGACGCACGCCACGGCTCCGAATTGCTGATGTTCCTTGGCCGGAGCCTTGCGGCTATGATCCGCAAGTGGCTGACGATCCCACAAGCCTAGTTCACCCGGCGGCCGCGCTCGCGGCGCGTTGGGCCTCCTATCTCCAGCACGACCGCCGCCGTTCCCCGCATACGGTTCGCGCCTATGTCGCGACCGCTCACCGGCTGATCGACTTCCTCGGCCGCTATAAAGGCGAGCTGATCGGTCCGGCTGCCATGATCGACGTGGGTTCCGCGGACCTTCGCGCCTTTCTTGCCGACCGCCGCTCGGGCGGCCTCGGCGCCTCCTCCGCGGCGCGCGAGCTGTCGGGGGTTCGCGCCTTCCTCCGCTATGCCGCCGAGCAGCAGAATGCACCGGCGCAGCTTCCGAGGACACGCGCTCCCAAGCGTCCGAGAACGATCCCGCGGCCGGCCGCGCCCGACGAAGCGCTGGAGCTCGCCGAAAATGCCGCCGAGGCCGCGACCGAACCGTGGATCGGAGCGCGGGATCTCGCCATCCTGCTGCTCCTCTACGGCGCCGGCTTGCGCGTCGCGGAGGCGATGTCCCTACAGGCCAACATCATGCCCATCGGGTCCACGCTGCGGGTGACCGGCAAGAGGTCGAAGACTCGCGTTGTTCCGATCGTCGCGGCCGTGCGCGAGGCGATCGACGATTACGTGCGGCAGTGCCCATATCCGTTGCGTGGCGACGTTCCGTTGTTCGTCGGGGCGAGGGGAGGTCCGCTCAATCCTGACCTCGTGCGCCGCTCCGTCGCCGCTGCGCGCAAGCGGCTCGGGCTGCCTGATACTCTCACTCCGCATGCGCTTCGGCACAGCTTCGCGACACATCTTCTCGCGCGTGGGGCCGATCTTCGATCGCTGCAGGAACTGCTCGGCCATGCGAGCCTGTCGTCGACCCAGATCTACACGGCGGTGGACGCGGCACGTCTTCTCGACGTTTATCGCCACGCCCACCCCCGCGCCTGAGCTAAAGGCTCAGGCGACGTCGAACCATTTGTCGCGGCTCGCCGGCTAGTGGGGAAGCCAGTGTGCCGCGACGACGATCCGGGTAAGCGGCAGCGGTAAACCGAATGCTAAATAACCGTTTTGGATTAAACGCTTAGCCGCGCTTCAGAGAGCACTTTCCGCCGCTTTGGCCCTATTTGTGCGCCCGCCGTTCAATCGCGTCCCAGATGAGTGCCGGCGTATCGGTCCCGTTGAACTCGTCGATCGCGACGATCCCGGTGGGCGAAGTGACGTTGATCTCGGTCAGCCACTTGCCGCCGATCACGTCGATCCCGACGAAAACCAGCCCGCGCTTACTGCACTCGGGGCCGAGGACAGCGCAGATTTCCTCTTCACGTGCCGTAAGCTCCGTTTTGGCCGCCGTTCCGCCGACTGCGAGATTGGAGCGGATTTCGCCTTCGCCCGGCACGCGGTTGATGGCGCCCGCCACCTTGCCGTCGACCAGCACGATGCGCTTGTCGCCCTCGGCGATCTCCGGAATGAATTTCTGGATGACGTGAGGCTCGCGGTAGGTCTTGTTGAAGAGCTCGATTAGCGAGGCGAGGTTGCGCCCGTCGGACCCGATTCGGAACACCGATCCGCCCGCGAAGCCGTGGAGCGGCTTGATGACGATCTCGCCATTTTCGCCGAGGAACTTGCGGACGAGGCCGCGCGACCGCGTGATCGCGGTAGGCGGCATGAACTGTGGAAAGTCGAGGACCCACAGCTTTTCCGGTGCATTGCGTACGCTCGCCGGGTCATTCACCACCAGCGTCTCGCCCTGGATCCGCTCGAGCAAATGCGTCGCGGTGATGTAGCCGAGATCGAACGGCGGGTCCTGCCGCATCAGGACGACGTCGACGTCCTTGCCGAGATCGAGGATCCGCGGCTCGCCGAAGCTGTAATGCTTGCCTTGGACGCGCTGGACGGTGACCGGGTAGCCCATCGTCCACAGCCGGTTCTCGGCAAAGCTTAGGTCCTCCGGCGCGTACCAAAAGAGCTTATGGCCGAGCTCCTGCGCTTTGAGCATGATCGCAAACGTGGAGTCGCCCGAGACGTTGATTTTCTCGAGCGGATCCATCTGAACGGCGACGCGAAGGCTCATTGTCCGCTGCGTCTAGAGAGGCGTGGAACGGCTGTCACCCTTGCCAAACATTGACGAGATGCTTCGGCCATCGGCGCGGAACGATGAACAGCGCATCGATGCGAATATCGTCGCCTGCCTGCATGTAACGCGGAGCGAGACGCTCGGCAGCGACCGCGACGCGGCGGAGACGCCATTCGTCCAGCGCAAAGGCGGCCGCTTGCTCGCTCGACCGCGCCTTGACCTCTACGAACGCGAGCACGCGGCGGCGCCTTGCAACGATGTCGACTTCGCCGCCCGGTACTCGCGCTCGACGCGCGAGGATCCGCCAGCCCTTCAGCCGCAGGTACCAGCAGGCAAGTGTCTCGGCGCCGCGACCGCGCTTTTCCGCTGCGTGGCGGTTCATTTGGCGAGTTCGAGAGCGCGCGCGTAAGCCCGCTTCCTCGGGATATTCAGCGCTTGTGCTACCTCCGCAGCGGCGCGCGAAGGTGACAGGCTTTTCAGCGCCTCATGGAGCGCTGCACCGACCTCCTCGTCGCTTGCTTCAAGAGCCTCGCCAGGAGGGCCAACGACGATGACGATTTCGCCTTTCGGGGCAGGAATTGTCGAAAAGCGCTCGGCTAGTTCCGGCAGTGAGCCGCTGACGCATTCCTCGTGGAGCTTGCTAATCTCGCGAACCACCGCTGCTTCCCGCGCACCCAGCTCACTCGCGAGGGCCGACAGGCCGTCAGCAAGCCGTGCTCCGTTTTCATAAAACAGCAGGGTGGCGCGGATGGCCTTCAGTTCGGCGATCGTGTCGGTCCGCGCCTTCGCCTTGGCTGGAAGGAAGCCCGCAAACAGGAAGCGGTCTGTCGGCAGCCCCGCGAGAGTCAGAGCGGCGATGGCGGCCGACGGACCGGGAAGCGTGTGCACTGCTGCTCCCGCCGCGCGCGCTGCTCGGACGAGCTTGTAGCCGGGGTCCGAGATCAGCGGCGTTCCGGCATCGCTCACCAATGCGACTGCCTCATTTTGAAGCCGCGTCAGGATCCGCTCGCGCTCCTCGTCACTGCTGTGATCGTCGTAGCGCCGCATCGGCACCTTTGCCCCGATGTGCTGCAGCAATTTCGCCGTAACGCGCGTGTCTTCCGCGAGAATGAGGTCGGCGTTGGCGAGCGTCGCGCCCGCGCGTGGGCTGAGGTCGCCAAGATTGCCAATCGGCGTGGCGACAATGTGCAGTCCGGGACTAAGCGCCTTTTCCATCAGCCGTGGATTAACCTCTTCCAATTCAAGCAGAAAAGAGTCATCGTGTGCACATTCCATTGGCCTGGGGAGAGGACAATGATTGCATTATTGGGTGCTTCGGCAATCGTCTTGAGTGCTCTGCAGGCGTCGATCACTGCACCGACGACCGCATTTCGCGGCTGTCTTCACGACGCTGCCGCGAAGGCCACTACCGACAAGGTCGCGGCGGACGGGATCGAAAAGTACTTGCGTGATGCCTGTACGGTCCAGCTGGGCTCGCTCAAGGAAGCCCTGATCGGCTTCAGAATGAAGAACGGCATGACTCGAAAGGCTGCGGACAACGACGCCGAGATGACGATCGACGATTATGTCTCGACGCCGGCCGACAATTACAAATTCCTCGCTCAGCGTGACGCAAAAGCAGCTGCGGCCGCTAAGCCCGCTGCCACTCCAGCTGCGATGCCGACGACTCCGGCCGCAACGACCGCTGCTCCCCCCGCCACGCAGCCTACGCCGCCGCAAAAACATTAGGCACCGGCGCCGCGATCTCGCCGAGAATGTGATCGAGAACGAGGCGCCCCGCTGGCGTCAAGGCGATCCGCTTGTCCGAGCCCTTGAGGTGGCCTGAGCGCACCAGCCGTTCGACGCCGGCCCAATCGACGATTGATTTCAAGCCGAAGCGCTCCGCAATTGCGTCGAGCTCGATCCCCTCGCTGAGGCGAAGCCCCATCACCAGTGCTTCATCCGCTGCCTCGAACGGCGAAAGAGCCGCCTCGTCGGCGATGCCATGGCCGTTTCGAACCACCGCCGAGAGGAAATTCTCGGGCTTTCGATGCCGGACGGTGCGCATGCCAAGGCGCCGCCCATGCGCGCCCGGGCCGATCCCAGCATAATCACCGTAGCGCCAGTAAGTGAGGTTGTGGCGGCTCTCTTCGCCCTTCCGCGCATGATTGCTGATCTCGTACGCCGGCATTCCAGCTTCCGACGTCATCGCGTCGGTCAGCTCATAGAGTGCCGCCGCAGCATCGGGGTCGAGCGGTTCGAACTCGTGGCGAGCGACCATGCTCGCGAAGCGCGTGCCCGGTTCGATCGTGAGCTCATAGAGCGAGAGATGCTTGGTGCCGAGCGAAAGCGCCTGCGCGAGCATCGTGGACCAGCTATCTTCCGTGTCGCCGGGCAACGCATAGATGAGGTCGAAGCTGACGCGGCGGAACTTCTTCTGTGCGGTCTCGAGCGCAGCGAAACCTTCGCGAGCTGAGTGGGCGCGGCCCAGGAACTTTAGTGCTTTATCGTCGAAGCTTTGAAGGCCGAGGGAGACCCGGTTCACGCCCGCCGTGGCCAAATCCGCGAACCGGGATGTCTCGACGGAATTCGGATTGGCCTCGAGCGTGATCTCGATATCGCCGGCCGGAGTCCAGTGCGTCGTCGCCGCGTCGATCACGGCCGCGACAGTTCGCGGGTCCATCAGCGACGGCGTCCCGCCGCCGAAGAAGATCGAGCTCAGCGTTCGGTCCGGAAGGAGCGCGGCTTCATGGGCGAGATCCGCGAGCAGGCCTTCGCGCCAGTTCTGCTGGTCGATGCTCGTGCGGACATGGCTGTTGAAGTCGCAATAGGGGCATTTGCTGACGCAGAACGGCCAGTGGACGTAAAGCGCAAGCGGTTCGCCGCTCATTCGTTCAGCGCCGCCAGAAGCTTGCGGAATGCATCGGCGCGGTGGCTGATCGAGTGCTTGAGATCTGGATCGAGCTCACCGAAGGTCTCCTGATAGCCGACGGGTACGAACATCGGATCATAGCCGAACCCACGCTCACCTCGAGGCGGCCAGACCAGGGTTCCGTCTACGCGTCCGTCGAAAGTCTCTGTCTGCCCGTCGTTCGGCCAGGCGATTGCCAGCGAGCAGACGAAATGCGCCGCGGGAGCGGGCTCATCCGGCTCTTCCGCATGCACTTCGCGCCAGACGCGCTCCATCGCGCGCATCCAATCGCGATTGCCGGCCTCGTCCTCTGCCCAGCGCGCGGAGAAGATGCCGGGACGGCCGTGAAGTGCGTCGACGCAGAGGCCGCTGTCGTCGGCGAGCGCGGGCAAGCCGCTGAGATCCGCCGCCTCGCGCGCCTTCAGGTCGGCATTGTCCGCGAACGTGTTCCCGATTTCCTCAGGTTCCGGGAGGCCAAGCTCCTCCGCACCGACGCAGGACAGCCCCAGCGGTTCGACGAGCGCCGCGATCTCGCGCAGCTTGCCGGCATTATGCGTGGCGATGACAAGCCTCTCCCCGATCGGCCTCATCGACCGGTAGCCTTCAATTGCGCCTGGAAGATCTCGCCGCAGCCGATCCGCGCCAGGCGCAGCAATCGAAGCAGGCCTTCCTCGTCATAGCATTCGCCCTCGGCGGTGACCTGCGCCTCGACGATGCTTCCGTCGGCCGTCAGAACGAAATTGCCGTCGCAGCCGGCCTGGCTGTCCTCCTCGTAGTCGAGGTCTAGAACCGCGTTGCCCTTATGGATTCCGCAGCTCACCGCCGCAACCTGTGTCCGGATCGGATCGGCGGAAAGTGCCTTGGATTGCAGCAGCTTGTCGACAGCGATCCTGAGTGCGACCCAGCCGCCGGAGATCGACGCCGTGCGCGTCCCGCCGTCCGCCTGGATCACGTCGCAATCGACGATCACCTGCCGTTCGCCGAGCGTTTTCAAATCGACCACCGCACGCAAGCTTCGGCCAATCAGCCGTTGAATTTCCTGCGTCCTGCCCGACTGCTTGCCTTTCGCCGCCTCGCGGTTGCCGCGGGTGTGCGTTGCCCGCGGAAGCATCCCATATTCGGCCGTAACCCAGCCCTGACCTTTGCCGCGAAGGAAGGGCGGAAGCCGGTCCTCGACGCTCGCGGTGCACAGGACGCGCGTGTCGCCGAAGCTAACGAGGCACGATCCTTCGGCGTGACGGGTGAAGCCGGGCTCGAATTTCAATTCGCGCATTTGGTCGGGCGCTCGGCCGGACGGACGCATAGACTCTCCTGATACTGGTGTGAGCGCGTCCCTAGACCGTGAAACCCGGCAATCCTAGATGAATGCGCATGAGTCAGCCCATCGTCGAATTGACCGACCGCATGCGCGAGATTTTCGGGATGGTCGTTGAGGCGTATCTCGAGCGGGGGCTGCCGATCGGCTCCAAGGCGCTTGCCGGCAGCATCAGCCTGTCGCCCGCCTCGATCCGCGGCGTGATGCAGGATCTGGAGGAGCGGGGGCTTTTAACTCACCCGCATACCTCAGCGGGCCGCATCCCGACCGACAGCGGCCTTCGACTTTTCGTCGACGGAATCATGCAGGCGGCCGCGCCCGATCCGCGAGAGCGGCGAGAGATCGAGCGGCAGATCGTCCGGGATCAGCCGATCGAGGATGCGCTTGCGGCGGCTTCGGCGGCGCTGTCGGGGCTCAGCCAGGCTGCCGGCATAGTCCTGGCTCCTAAACGCGAGATCGTCTTAAAGCAGCTGAGCTTCGTGCCGCTAACCCCGCGCCGTGCGCTGGCCGTGCTGGTCGGTTCCGACGGGAGTGTCGAGAACCGCATCGTCTCGCTCGACGACGCGACCACGGCAGCGGGCCTCACCGAGGTCAGCAACTTCATCAACGCGCGTCTCTCGGGCCTGACGCTCTCTGAGGCGGAAGCTCGCCTGCGCGCCGAAATCCGCGACCGCAAGGAGGCGATCGACGCCACAGCCGCCGAGCTGGTCGCCTCCGGCCTTGCTGCTTGGAGTCAGGATCATGCCCGCCGCCCTGTTCTCATTGTTCGCGGACAGGCGAACCTCATCGACGCGAATGCGGCCGAGGACCTCGACCGCGTCCGCAAGCTCCTCGACGAGCTCGAGGAAGCACAGGAGATCGCGCGACTTCTCGAGGGCGCGCGGGATGCGCCCGGCTGCCGAATCTTCATCGGCGCGGAGAACCGGATGTTCGCTCTTTCGGGCTCGTCGGTGATCGCGGCGCCCTATCGCGGGAGCCAGGGCGAGGTGGTGGGCGTTGTGGGGGTGATCGGGCCGACGCGGTTGAACTATGCCCGCGTGGTCCCCATGGTGGATTTTACAGCCAAAGCACTAACGAGATTGATGGCATGACAGAGGCCACGAAAGACGAAGAGCAACTTCACGAGGACGCGGAGGAGCTGCGCAAGGAAACCGCGGAGGATTCGCCCGAAGTCGCCGAACATGATCGAGTCGCCGAGCTCGAGCAACAGCTCGAGGAAGCGAAGTCGAAGGCGCTTTATGCGGCCGCCGAGACCCAGAACGTCCGGCGGCGGCTGGAGCAGGAGCTGCAGCAGGCAACCAGCTATGCCGCGGCGGGCTTCGCGCGCGACATGCTGGCGATCAAGGATCACCTCGAGCGCGCGCTTGCGGCGGTCACCGATGAATTGCGGGCCGATAAGACCGCGAGCAATTTCCTTGCCGGCATCGAGGCCACGTCACGCGAGCTCGACGCGGTGTTCCAGCGCCACGGCATCACCCGCATCAAGACCAAGGGCGAGCCGCTCGACCCGCATCGCCACCAGGCGATGATGGAGATGCCGAGCGACGAGGAGCCCGGCACGATCGTCGAGGAAATGCAGCCGGGTTACGTGATGAAGGACCGCTTGCTGCGGCCCGCGCTGGTGGGGGTCGCGAAGAAGCCGGACTAGTGCACTTCGCGGTGGTGTGTTTCGGCCTTGGTTGCGAGGCTGAACCGCGGCTCCGGCTTGGCTGAGCCCATGAGGCGTGCGGCAGCAAAGCGGCCGACTTCGGGCCCATGCTTGAATCCGTGCCCGGAGCCGCCGCCCAGCAGCAGCACGTTCGCCCATTCAGGGTGCAGGTCGATCAGGAAGTCGCCGTTGGAGCTATTCTCATACTGGCAGACTTCGGCGCCGGTTAGCTGCGCGCCTTTGAGCAGCGGGAACCGCCGGTCGCGATAGGCGACGATCTCCGCAAGCGCCGCCTCCGTCGGACGCCGGCTCTGTGTGTCGGGATCGACCTCGACCCCATGTTGGTCATGCGCGAACTTGAGGCCCCGAGTCTCGAGGTCGGGGAAGCCGTAGAAGATGTCGCCGCCATTGAAGTCGGCCCAGCCGGGCATCGCGCCGGGCGAGAAACGCAGATCGCCGGCAGGTGAGGCGAAATAGAAGACTTCCTGACGGGTTGGTTCGATCTTCCGGCCGATGACTTGCGGGAAGAGCTTTGGCAGCCAGGGCCCCGCAGCGAAGACGAACCGGTCCGCCTTCACGCGCTCTCCCGATGATAATTTTATCTCGTGCAGTTCAGTGGCGGTCGCAGGTGGCTCGACGAAGCCCTTCATGTACGTCCCGCCAGCCTTCACGAAGCGCTCCACCAGCGTCAGCACCGACCGCCGCGCCATCAGCGCTCCAAAGCCGGGCTCGTAAAGTCCTACCTTGATCCCGTCGAAGTCGATCATTGGGAAACGCCGCGCCATTTCGGGCTGGGTCAGCACGTCGGTCGGGAGGCCGAATTTCCTGTGCGCAGCGATGCTATCCTGGACGTACGGCTCCTCGGTCGGGAAGAAGAACAGGATCCCGCACTGAATCAGGATCGGCAGGCCCGAGACGGCGCTCAGTGCCTTCCACTGCGGCAGCGAATCCATCGCCATCCGAGTGTAGATCTCGTCCTTGCCGTAGGCCGCGCGGGTGAGGCGGGATTCGCCGCCCGAAGAGGCGCGGCTGTGCGCCGGTCCCCACGCGTCGATCAGCGTGACCCTGTGCCCGGCCTGCTGGAGGTGATGCGCCGTCCAGGCGCCGAACACGCCGGCCCCGACTATTGCGATATGCTCTCCGCCTTTTTTCGCCATCGGCTTGGCCATTAGCGGAGAAACGGCTGCGCCGCCCGCCCCGATGAGGAGCGAGCGGCGCGATACGCTTACAGGTTTCACTTCGCCTTAGTTGCCGCGCTCGGGCGCCGGTGCCGGCGGAGGAGGCGGCGGCGGTGGAGGAGGCGGTGGCGGAACCGGGCAGGTCCCCGTCGCCGCGACTACCGATCCGTCCGGGCAGGTCTGCGTCGGCGGCGGAGGCGGAGGCGGCGGAGGCGGAGGCGGCGGTGGCGGAGCGACGTGACCGCCGAAGCTATCGCGCACCGTCAGACCGATGATCCGCGGGAGGCCCACGTTGTAGCCGATGCGCGCACGAAGCCCGCGCTCACGGTCGAGCGACAGCTTCGGATCCACGTCGAACAGGTTGTTCACGTAGACCGAGACGTCGAGACCATTGTCCCAATGCAGCCCGGCCGAAAGGTTGACGAGCGTGTAAGCCGGCAGCGGGAAGGTCCCGAGCGCGGTCGGCACGCCACCCGGAGCACTTGAGGCGCCGGTGGCCGGATCAAACCATGTGAGGCCGATCAGACCGATCGGCTCCTGGTCGCTGGGCTGCGTGTAACGGCTCCCGATACGCTGAACGCTGGCATTCGCGTACCAGTCAGAATTCGCGTTGAACCGAGATTCGTAGTTGGCGGTCGCAGCGAACTGATATTTCGGCACAGTCGGCAGGCGATTGCCATTGCGGATGCCTTCAACGACGACGCCATTGCTGGTGACGGAGGAGTCGAACTTCGAATTCAACAAGCTGCCAGCGAACGACAGGTCCAGACCCGTCATCGGATGGACCTCGAACTCGGCTTCGATGCCCTCGGCGTGAGCCTTGGGCACGTTGAAGACGATGCGCGACGAGCAACTGCCGGCATCCAGCGTGACTTGGAGGTTCCTCAGCTGGTTGTAGAAAGCCGCGGCGTTGAACGTGATGCCGTGCTTCGAATATTTGACTCCGGCCTCGTAGTTCCAGTCCGTCTCGTCCTTGTAGGTCTGGAAATGACCGAAGGTCGCGACATCTGAGCCGCTACAAAGCGGGACGTTGAGCGGATCGTTGACGCCTCCGAGGCGGAAGCCCTTGGCTATCTGGACGTTGACGCTGAGGCTCCGGTCGGGCTCCCAGCTCAGGATTCCGCGCGGCGAGAAGCCGTTCGAGCTGGTCTTATCGGTGCGATCGTCGTCGGCCGAGAACAAGCCGCCGGAGTGGAAGCGTCGCTTCTCGTGGAAATCGTACCAGCGGCCACCAGCCGTGACCTTGAACTGGTTGAACTTGTAGCTCGCCTCTCCGAACAGCGCCTTTTGCGTGTCTACGTAGGGCAAGTCGGAATGGTACGGATTGTCGACGAGGCCGAAGCCGTTGTCGACCGATGCGGATAGACCCGGCGAGTCCAATGCCGCGTCCACATAAGCATCGTACCCAGGCGTTGGCAGGCGCTGGTGATAGGTGCGGTCGGCGTGGCTGTAAAAACCGCCGAACACCCACTGCAGCGGGCCCGTCCCCGTCGAGGCGAGCCGAAGCTCCTGCGTGAACTGGTCGAGCTTGGTCATGTCGCGCAGGTTCGACGGCAGGTTAATCGCCGCCGGCGGCAGACCGAGGTCGACGCTGACGGAGCCGGTCAGCGCCGACGCATCGCGGCTGACTAGGATGTTGCGATGCACGTAGCTGCTCACCGAGGTGAGCTCGGCGGGTCCAAAATTCCAGCTTGCCGTCAGGTCGTAAAGGCCGGTCTGGTCACGGAATTCTTCCGGAATCTTCAAATAGACGGTGCGGCTTCCCTTGCCGAGATCGGTGCCGGCGGCGCCCGTCGTGAACTGGTTGTCGTAGAGGTTGTAGAATTCCTCGCGGTTGAAGCCGTTGGCGGTCGCCCGCTGCCAGACCACGCGCGGCGTGATCTTGATGGCGTCAGTGGGCTGCAGAAGCATCGACAGACGGCCGCCGTAGCGTTCGCCGTCATTGACGTTCTTCTTGCTGTATGGACCGACTGAATTGATGAAGCCGGGGAAGTGATCATAGTAGGCGACGCCGCGGATCGCTGCGACGTTGCCCATCGGCAGATTGAGCGCCGCTTTCGCGTCATATCCGATATCGCCGCCTTTCGCGACGTCGACCCCGGCTTCGACCTGGCCTTCGATCGTCTCGAGCTTCGGCTGGTTGGTGATGTAGCGGATCGTGCCGCCGACCGATCCTGCGCCGAACAGAGTGCCCTGCGGACCACGCAGAGTCTCGACCCGGTTCAGGTCGAAGAGATCGAAGTCTGGGGTGAACAGCGAAAGCGATACCGGCGTTTCGTCGAGGTAGATGCCAACCTGCTCTTTCACGCCCGGCTGGTCACGCACGACCTGGCCGGCGGAGACGCCGCGAATCGACACCTGGCTCTGGCCGGGGCCGAGGTTCTGGACGGTCAGGCCGGCAACGTTGCGGCTGATATCCTCGATGGTCTGGGCATGCGCTCGCTGCAGGTCGGCCGCGGTTTGCGCATTGACCGAGAAAGGCACGTCCTGGACCGTCGAAGCGCGCTTGGTGGCGGTGACGATGATCGCGCCTTCTTCCTGCGACTGCACGGGTGCAGCCTGCGGCGGCGGATTGACCGCCTGCGCCGTCTGTTCCGGCGTCGTCTGAGCGCCGGTTGCTGCCGCAGCAGATGCCGCAACGGCGATAATCGATGTCCCGATGAGCAAGGCTTGCGTCGCGCGCATGGAAAACCCCTTTATTATTGTCGTGCGAACGACATTATGCGCGAAACAACTGTAATTCAGGAAGAGTGGCGCGACATATCGGCAACTTTCGAGCGCGCGCTGTTGCAGGATTGTTACAGGTGCAAAGGGGCGGTGGCGCGACTCAGCTGAAGTCAAGCAGGTCCCGCGGGGGCACCGTCTGAACTGGGAATCCGCGATCCGCGAGAAAGCGGTGGCGGACCATCTCCGCCTGCTGCTCCAGTCCGTACCGCCAGAACGGCTTTCCCGGTTGCAGCTCGTAGCGATAGCGGCAGAAGGGGTGCCGCATCAGCGGCAAATAGAACCGCCCGCCTTTTTGTGCCTGCCAGACATGAGTCAGCTCATGCATGAAGAAGGCCTGGCTGCTCAGCGGCTCCTCGGAAAAATCGTCGCACCAGCCGCCGCCATTGGGGTGGAACCAGATGTCACCAGCGGGAGCCATTGCCGCGCCCCGCGGATGGAAGGGCCACCATTTGCCTGCGAACAAGCGAACCCGCGAATAATCGATCGCGTCGGCGAAAATTGAGCGCGCCATCTCGATCTCGCCCGACGTAAGAGAACGGCTTCTCATCGCTCCTGACCTAATGCCGCCATGGCGGGCGCGCCACTTGCAGCGTTAACAGCGCACCGCTAGGGCTGCGCAAAAGCAATACGGAGGAAGCCCCACATGAGCGAGACTGCCGATCGGGTGAAGAAGATCGTCGTCGAACATCTCGGCGTCGAGCCGGACAAGGTGACCGAGGACGCGAGCTTCATCGACGATCTCGGCGCCGACAGCCTCGACATCGTCGAGCTGGTCATGGCCTTCGAAGAGGAGTTCGGTGTCGAGATTCCCGACGACGCTGCCGAGAAGATCACGACGGTTCGCGACGCGATCGAGTATATCGACCAGAACAAGGGCTAATCGGGTCGGCCAAGACTGCCCGCCTGCGCCGAAAGGCGGCATCAACGGCTTCCCGAACCATTCGGGAGGCCGTTTGTTTTCGAGAAGGTTAGACGGAGTCTAAGAAGATGCGCCGTGTCGTCGTGACGGGTCTCGGGCTGGTTACGCCGCTTGGCGGTGACGTCGAGACCACCTGGAACAACCTCATCGCCGGCAAGAGCGGTATCGCCGCGATCACCCGGTTCGACACCAGCGACCAAAAAGCCAAGATCGCAGGCGAGGTGAAGCCCAAGGATCATCCGTTCGGCTTCGATCCGGATAAGCGGGTGGACCCCAAAACTCAACGCCAGGTCGATCCGTTCATCGTCTATGCGATCGACGCCGCCGGCCAGGCACTCGAAGACGCCGGCCTTGTCGAGATGGACGACGCCACCAAGGAGCGCGCCGGCGTTTCCATCGGATCCGGGATCGGCGGCTTGCCGGGAATCGAAAGCGAGTCCCTCGTATTGGCCGAAAAGGGACCGGGCCGGGTCAGCCCGCATTTTGTCCACGGGCGCTTGATCAATCTCACGTCGGGTCAGGTATCGATCAAATATGGGCTGATGGGCCCAAACCACTCCGTGGTCACCGCCTGCTCGACCGGCGCCCACTCGATTGGGGACGCTGCCCGGATGATCAAGGACGGCGACGCCGACATCATGCTGGCGGGCGGGGCCGAGAGCACGATCAACCCGCTTGGCGTAGCCGGCTTTGCCCAGGCCCGGGCGCTCAATACGTCCTATAATGATCGGCCGGAGCAGGCCAGCCGGCCCTATGACAAGAATCGCGAAGGATTCGTGATGGGCGAGGGCGCGGGCGTGGTGGTGCTCGAGGAATATGAGCATGCCAAAGCGCGCGGCGCGAAAATCTATGCCGAGATCGTCGGCTATGGGCTATCGGGCGACGCCTACCACGTGACCGCGCCGCATCCTGAAGGAAGGGGCGCTGAACTCGCGATGCAGATGGCGCTCAGGAAAGCCGGGCTGAAGCCGGAAGACATCGATTACGTGAACGCCCACGGGACGTCGACCATGGCTGACACGATCGAGCTTGCAGCGGTCAAGCGCGTGCTTGGCGATGATCTGAGCGGCGCGTCGATGAGCAGCACCAAATCGGCGATCGGCCATTTGCTTGGCGGAGCCGGAGCGGTCGAGGCGATCTTTTGCATCCTCGCGATCCGCGACCAGATCGTCCCGCCGACGCTCAACCTCGATGATCCCGACGAGGGCACCGAGGGGGTCGACCTGGTCCCGCACAAGGCGAAGAAGCGGCCGGTTCGCGCAGCGCTTAGCAACAGCTTTGGGTTCGGCGGCACTAACGCCTCGCTCATCATGAAGGCCGTGTGAGGGGGATTCTTGTCGGTGCAGGCGCGCTTTGTGCCGCCGCGCTCATTATCATCTACTTCCTGTGGTGGGCTCCCGGACCCAAAGCCGGACCGCACGATCTCATCATCAAGGAAGGCTCGACGATTGGTTCGGTCTCGCGCCAGCTGGCGAAGGATGGCGCCATCCCGGGCACGGCGCGAACCTTCACTATCATGGCGCGGATCTTTGGCTCGCATGACCCGATCCAGGCCGGCGAGTTCGAAATCCCAAAAGGAATGGGCGGCTCGGCGGTCCTCGACCTGCTGCAGCATGGAAAGCCGAAGCTCCGGCTGATCACCGTCACCGAGGGCATGCCGGCGATCGTCGTCGAGGAGAAGCTCGCCTCGAACCCGTACCTCACCGGCCCACTGCCCGATATCGCCGAGGGGTCGCTTCTGCCCGACAGCTACGGCTACCAGCGCGGCGAAACGCGCGCATCGCTCGTCGGCCGGATGCAGAAGGCGATGACGAAAACCATCGCCGAGCTTTGGCCGAAGCGAAGCACCGACTGCCCAGTAAGCACCCCCAACGAGGCAATCACCCTCGCTTCGATTGTGGAGAAGGAGACTGCGAAGCCTGCCGAACGTCCGCTCGTCGCGGGCGTCTATTGCAATCGCATGCGGATCGGCATGCCACTCCAGGCGGATCCGACGGTTATTTACCCCGTGACCAAGGGAAAACCACTCGGTCGGCGGATTCTGAAGTCGGAGCTCGCCGCCGACAATCCTTACAACACCTATCGCCGGCCGGGACTGCCCGCGGGGCCAATCGCCAATCCTGGCAAGGCGAGCATCCAAGCGGTGCTCCACCCGGCGCAAACGAAGGCGCTCTACTTCGTCGCGGACGGAACTGGCGGACATGTCTTCGCCGACACGCTTGCCGAGCAGAACGCGAACGTTGCCAAATGGTACGCCATAAGGCGCCAGCGAGGTCAGATGTGAGGAACCGCGGAATCGGCCGCGCCCGGATGTTCATGGGCGGCTTGCTCCTGTTCGCCTCAGTCATCGCCTGGTTCACCGCGCTGATGATGAGCCCGCATGGAAATGCGGTCGTCGATGGCACCGAGCATGTGCGGACGTCGATCGTCGTCTTCATCAGGAATAGCGCCATCGGGACACTAATCCTCTGCGCGCTTTCGGCCTGGCTCCTCTTTCCGATGCGGCGTCCGAAATGGCCGGCACGCGACTGGGCGATCATCGGCATCATCGCGGTGATGGTCGCCACTAGCCTTTACCAGCTGATCTGGCTGCGCTCGGTCGTCTCCTAAGCGGACAGAGCCTCGGACCTGACATAGCCAACGCGGCGTTCCTCGCCGGCATAACCCCAGGCCCAGCCGACGCTGTCGTCGAGCATGTCGAACGGTTCGCCTTGCTCGAGAGTTCGGATCGCATCGGAATCTTCTCTTGGACCAGCGTGAAGCGAGGCCGAACGATTTACGCGCCGCGCCACTGGCAAGGCATAGTGCGAGGCGATCACGTCCCCAGCGAGCGCAGCATCCGCAAGATCCTTGCGATAAGCGTTAAATTCCGGATCGGGCGGGTTCGACGGAGAGGTGAGAGCGAAGGATTCAGCGCTGGTGCGCGTAGGCTGGTGCTTGGCCGATGATTGGCCGGTGGGCCGCGGAGCCGTTGTCGCCCTCGCGGAGGTTGCGCTTGAACCCTTCAAGAAATTCAGCCCCGCTGCTCGTTCGGACGACGAAGACGTTACGCCGGTCGTCCTGATCCCTCTCGCGGCGCAGATAGCCGAGCGCGCCCAGCGTGTTCAAGGCACGTGTCACAACCGGTTTCGAAACGCCTAGAACCCGCGCCAGACCGCGCACCGTATGCGGGCCCGGCGTCAGGTATACCAGCATCAGCAACGCCATCTGCCGGTTAGTCAGGTCAGGCTCGCCTGAACGGACGTAGGCGATCAGCGCCTTCATCCAGCCTGTAAGCGAAACCTCGCTCATCGCCGCCTGACTCCATTGCATCTTATTGTGCCGGATAAACTGGTAAGGACGCGAAATGTTGCAGCGCGATGTTGCTAAAATCGGGACTTTTTCAGCCAATTGCAGTTTCAATCTTGTAAGTAACGACTCTCCAGCAGGGCGAACATCGCCCGCAAACCCAATGCTTCGCCGCCCTTTGGACGGCCCGGTTTCGCCTGGTCACGCCAGGCATAAGTGTCGAGGTGCGCCCAGGCTATTTCGTCGGGCACGAATTTTTTCAGGAACATCGCCGCAAGTATGCATCCCGCCATCGGCGAGTTGGCCGCATTGGCAAAATCTGCGACGTCGCTCTTCAGCATCTCCTCATAGGGATCCCATAAGGGCATCCGCCACAACGGGTCGCCGACCTTGCCAGAAGCCTCCTGAGCCGCCGCGGCGAGCCCATCGTCATTGGCAAAGAAAGCGGGAAGATCGGGGCCGAGCGCCACGCGCGCCGCGCCGGTCAGTGTCGCAAAGTCGATGATCAGCTCCGGCTCGCTCTCGGCGGCCCTGGTCAGCGCGTCGGCGAGGATCAGGCGGCCTTCGGCATCGGTATTGTCGATCTCGACAAACCTCCCTTTGCGGGACTTGACGATGTCCCCGGGCCGGTAGGCTGTGCCCGAGACTGCATTCTCCACCGCGGGAATCAGCAGGTGCAGCCGCACCGGCAGCTTCTCGGCAATCACCAGCCGCGCGAGCGCGAGCGCGTGGGCGGCGCCGCCCATGTCCTTCTTCATCAGCCGCATGCCGGCCGCCGACTTGATGTCGAGGCCGCCGCTGTCGAAGCAGACGCCCTTGCCGACGATCGCGATCTTGGGGTCGTCCGGCTTTCCCCATTCGAGCTCGATCAATCGCGGCGCACGCGCTTCGCATGCAGCGCCGCCGACGGCCGCGATGAGCGGATAGCCTTTCGCCAGCTCGTTGCCGCTGGCGACCTTGACCTGCGCCCCCAGCCCGTTGGCCGCATCGCGCACCGCCTGCTCGAGCTCGGCGGGCCCGAGGTCGGCGGCGGGCGTGTTGACGAGGTCGCGGACAAGCGCGGTCGCCCCGGCGAGCCGCACCACTAGATCGATCTGCGCGGCCTCTCCGGTGACGAGCACGCGGGCCCCGCGCTCGGGCTCGTCCTTCTTCGAGCGGTAGTCGTCAAACCGATGCTGGGCGAGGAGCCAACCGAGCGCGGCGCCACCCGGCTCTCCTTCGACCAGCTTGTAGGTGCCCTCGGGCAGCTTCTCGGCAAGCGCGGCAAGGCACCAGGGCGAGAGATCCTCCGCCTTCTTCACGGCGCCGACGACCTCAAAGTCGCTCCCGCGCGGCAGGATCGCGAAGACGCCAGCGGCTTTTCCATCGAAGCCTAGAGCCTCGAGCAGCCGGCGATCGTCGGCCGGCCGCTTCTTCAGCCAACCGTCGAAGCCCGCCTTGTCGACGAGGTGGATCGGACGAGCCTTCTGCTCGCGGTCGGGAACGAGAAAAGATGCGAAATCGGTCATTCGGAGGCTCTAGCGGCGAATGGGTTCAAGGCGAAGGGCGCCTTAAGTTCATTAAGTTCACGGAGAGCAGCGCTTTTGCAGTGAACTTAAGGATGTGCGGGGACGGCATGCACGTTCGGCCATCGGTGCCGGATAACGTTTTCGAACCTGGTTGCCACTATTGTCTTCTTTCGCTGAAGAGGACCAGCCAGCTATCTCAAGCGGTGAGCTGTAGGACAGTAGTTTCTAGCGGCGGCGTTGGGCGGAAAGCTGCCGTTAGGGACCGGTCAGGTTTGCTGATGCCGCAGGTGGTTTTCCCAGTTGCGAGAGCCAATCGAGCACGACCGTCTCCAATCCAATCCGCCGATCATCGAAGACGTGATCGCTGGCGATCTCGACAATGCTGAACTTTGCGTCGTGGGCCTTCAGGGCTGTCATGAGCTGCCCTGCCTGGCTCGATGGCAGGTCGCGCTTCGCGGTAACGATCAGCAGGGGCTCTCTGGCAAGACCGCGAGCTGCCTCGGCGAGACTCCAACGTTCGCCATGATCAACAATTTGAGCGGCAATTTCTTGCGAGGTGATGCCTGTCAGCCGCCCGCCTGTCACGTTGCCCCACCTATCCAAAGCCTGCGCGTTTCGCTGGCTAAGCGAAAGCGGCCGAATCAAGGTCGCCAGCGTGCTCGGGTCCCATGGCGCGAGCAATATGGTTGCCAAGCGTTTTGGACCTGAGCCGTCCGAAAGGGCCGCAGCCATGCCGCCCATGCTATGGCCGATCACCACGATCCGCGCCGGATCGGTGTTCCAAGCTTTCGCGACCGCTGGTTCGGCCGAATACGCCAAAGCGACCTTTGCGTCTTCGAGCACATTATCAAGGCTGAACTGCCCTTGCGATCCCCAAGAACCGCGATAGTGGAACGTCATGACTGCCCAGCCCGCCCGTCGCAGCGCTTGAGCGAGGTCGAGATTCTGCTCGTTGCCGGGCAAGCCGTGCATCAGAACGATCAACGGAAACGGCCCAGGTCCAGCGGGCCGGTAGACCAGTCCATTCATTATCGAACCGTGGCTCGGGATTTCGATGGCCAGTGTTGACGCCGGGTGAGTGAGATCAATCGGCGGGTCCGCGTAAATCGCTTGCGGCGGAAGCTGAGCCGGCGCTTGCGCCAGCCCCTGTGAGGACAACAGCATCGTCGCGATTGCCGCAATATTGCGAAAGTGCATACAGCTACCCTCCAGCAGTTACGAGGACGTAAGAGAAGCGGCTAGTGTCTGGAATTGGGTGTAAAGCGGACGTTGGCCTAACGCAGGATTTTGGCGAAGAAGGCGGGGCCGTGCGACACCCCCACCCCCTGCAGTCATTTCGCCCGGCGACTACTTGCTCATCGTCATTGTTTGCCAGTTCCCGTTGTCGACGAAGGTCCGGTACTTCTCATAACCGCGCACGGCCTCGTCGCCCTTCTGCTTGCTGAATACGGAATAGATTTCCTTCTCCACGGCTTGATCGCGCGCCTGGTCAGGATCGTCCAAGGCAGTGCTTGGCACATGCGTCATGATCAGGACGTTGGGCGAGCCCTTCACGTAGCCCGTGCGCACCATGAACTTGTAATCATCGATGAGACCGCGCCGCTTGAGCACTTCGAAGGCGCTGACCTGCGAGCTGCGCAAGCCGGTCAGATAATCGTCCACGTGGTTCGGATCCACCTCGACGGCGTTGATCGTCCAGTAGCCCTTCTGCGGTGTGTAATCGACGTAAGGCTCGGCAGCGGCGGGAGTATAGGCGCACGCGATTGCGAAGGCACCGGCGGTGCCCAGGATCATCTTCTTCATGTAATCCCCCTTAGGAGGCCGAAGGTTCGGCCGCGCGCACAAGAGCACAGACTCTGGAGTCGCGCCTAATTAAGAATTCCTAATGGCACTCGTGCTTACGCTGCCGCAGCAACAGCGGGAGCCGAACAGTTGCTTTGATGTCTGCAATGGGTGGAAAGCTGACATTAGCGATGCCTACGCAAGAAATCCGCGCTTAAGCTTACGCCTTTCGGGTTTCGCCAAATTGCAAGACGATGAACGTGACGAAGAATGTAACGACGGCTCCAATCACCGAGCGCGTATCATTGTCCTGCGCGTGAGAAACAAAGAAGCGCATAATGAGATAGACAACCGCAGCGACGACTAAGCCCTCTAGTCCGACGTATTGCCAAGTCTTGATTTTCACGCGGCGCCTCCGCTGCACAACGAGGGTGCGCCGATAACCCTCCTACTCGCGGTTAGTGTCCGCAATGTGTGGAAAGAGCACGCGCGACGAACGCCATTTTCCCGATTTTACCAGCGGACCGTACTATCGAGGAGCGGCGACAGCCTTTATCCATTCACCGATGGACGACCGTAATTCACTTTCGAGATTGACTGAGCGCGAGAAGGTTTGCCTGCGGCAATGGCTCCAGCATAAATCTGCCAAGGAAATCGCCGCGGACCTCGGCATTTCGCATCATGCAGTCGAGAAGCGCCTGAAGATGGCGCGCATCAAGCTTGGCGCGACGTCTTCTTTGGACGCCGCTCGGATGCTCGTTGAGGTCGAAGGGTACGGTCAAGCGGTACCCCAGTCGCCGGACCTAGTTTCTGATGCTCAGCCGCCACACTCAGCTTTCACTCGTGTAGCAGTCGTAGGAGTGGTCATTATGATGTTCGTCGGAGCAATCATGCTCGCGCTTTTGCATCCAGCCGCTTTCTCGCAAGCGGGTACCAATCCACCCGTGGCTTCTGGAGAATTGCCGATAACCCCCGCCTCGGCGCCGAGCCCAGGTACCGAGGCCATGCTGCGAAGCCTTGTGGCCGGGCTGCAGAGCGGCTCGCCCCCCTACGACAAGCTCGCTCCGCAGTTCGCCGAAATCGTCCGTCGGGACCTGCCCATGACCCATCCCATGTTCAGCGCGATGGGCGAGCTGAAGTCGATGACTTTCCGCGGGCGCGGTCCGATGGTCGACGACGATGTCTATGACCTCAAGTTCGCCAAGGGCGAGGTGATAATGTCGGCTAAGCTCGACGCCGACGGGAGGATGGCCGGCGGCATTATGGCCCCGCCGGGAGTACGGGAAGTACCCGCCGTCACCCCCGCCCCGGCGCCGACCCCGGGGACCGAGGCTATCTTGCGAAGCCTTGTGGCCGGTCTGGCGAGCGGCTCGCCCGATTACAGCAAGCTCTCGCCGCTGTTCGCCGCAGGCGTTCGCCGGGACTTACCCACGACACATCCCCTATTCAGCTCGCTGGGCGAGCTGAAGTCGGTGACTTTCCGCGGGCGTGGTCAGATGGGCGACGACGTTTACGACCTGGTGTTCGCCAAGGGCCGGGTGAGAATGTCGGTCGCGCTCGACGCCGACGGCAGGATGATCCGCGGCATGCTTCAACCGGTGGCGCAGCCGGGACACTGAGGACTGGCGCATCTTCTTCCCACAGAGAAAGATCCTAGTGGCAGCTTTGGGTCGAAAGCTGCCACTAGATCAGTCCCATCGCGCGCATGCTGGTGCGCCCTGAAGCGCCGACGATTACGTGATCGTGCACAGTCACCTTCATGTGCCGCCCGGCATCGACCAGGTCGCGCGTGAGGCGAATGTCCTGCTGGGAGGGTGTCGGATCGCCGCTCGGATGATTGTGGACGATGATGATCGCGGTCGCTCCGAGCGCGATGGCGCGGGCGATCACCTCGCGAACGTGGACCGAGGCTTCGTCTACCGAGCCCTGCCATAAGGCTTCAGTCGCCAGCAGCATGTTCTTCGCATTGAGGAACAGGATCCGCACCTCCTCGGTGCGGCGATGTGCCATCGCCGCGTGGAGATAGTCGCCGAGCGCCTCCCAGCTCGACAGGATCGGCGCGCCTTCGGTGCGGCTCTCGAGCAGCCTTAGCGCCGTTGCCTCGGCGATCTTCAGTGCGCCGATCACGCTATCGCTCAACCCTTCGCGCTTCAGCGTCTCGGCGCTGGCCGCAAGCAGAGGTCCGATCCCGCCGAATGCCGCGATCAGCTGTTTCGCCTGCGCCTTCGTGTCGCGCCGCGGAATCGCCAGCGCGAGCAGATATTCGACCAGCTCATGATCGAGCAAAGCTTTCTCGCCGCCGTCGAACAGCCGCTGGCGAAGGCGCGCGCGGTGCCCGCTTGAATGCTGGGCAGGAGGAGTTGAAACGCGCCCGTGCACTGCCGCTCCCTAACGCGACTGATCCGAGCGGTGCCGTTTGACCACAGAAAGCCGCCGTTTGGCTAGAGGTCATGCCGCCTCTGGAACGGTGACGCGTCGCACGGGTTCATTGCCGGATGGCTGAGCGGCCCGCAGACGAAGCCGAAGTGATGGTCGTGCGCCGGCGGACGCCTTTGTTCGCGCGCATCTCGGCGATCGTCGCCATTGCTTTGCTCATCCTGCTGGTCGTCGGGGTCGCAATCGTGTGGATCGAACGGCGTCCCATCGCCACGCATTATCTCAAAGGCGAACTCCAGCGGCGCGGGGTGACCGCCAGCTATCATCTCGACCGCGTAGGCCTGCGCACCCAGCAGGTCAGCAATCTCGTCATTGGCGATCCCAAGCAGCCCGACCTCGTTGCGAAGTTCGCGCAGATTCAGATGCGGCTCCGTCTCAACGGCAATTTCGAGGTGTATCGGATCGTCGCCCGCGGCGTTCGGCTGCGTGGCCGGCTGGTGCACGGCAAGGTCAGCTGGGGCCAGATCGACAAGCTGATGCCGCCGCCGAGCAACAAGCCGTTCGCGCTGCCCAATATCGTTCTCGACGTCGCCGACAGCAGCATCTCGCTCGCGACGCCGTTCGGGCCGGTCGGGATCGCACTCCAGGGCAACGGAATGCTCAGCGGCGGCTTCAAGGGCAGGGCTGCGGTCGTGAGCCCGAAACTCGTGCCCGGACGGTGCGCTGCGGTCGACCTCCACGTCAATGTCGCGCTCACCGTCGTGGCGCGGCATCCGCATGTCGAGGGACCGGTCACACTCGCCACCTTCAACTGCCCGGTCAGCAACTTCTACGTCGTCGCTCCCCGCTTCGATGCCAAGGCGAGCTTCAACGAGGCGTTCACGAACGTCGACGGTAGCGGTCGAATGGCGATCAGCACGCTGACGGCCGGCGAGAACGGCCTCGCGGCCTTCACTGGCGACCTGACCTACAAAGGCGCGCTGAATGACGTCGCCGGGCAAGTGAATCTTTCGGCGCAGAAAGCGCGGCTCGGTACGATTTACGCGGATCGGACCTACGTGAAGGGCGGCTACCGTTTGGGCCTGAAGGAAGGTACCTTCGACCTCAACGGCAGCTTCGACACGGATAGCGCTTCCCTCGCGCCTTCCATGTACGCTGCGGTGACCAAGCCGTTGGAGGCCACTTCCGGTACGCCGATCGCCCCCATCGCCAAGGCAATGGCGCAAGCGATGACGCGTACGGCCCGGCACTTCGATATCGACGGCGCCATCCGCGTCGTGAATTTCCCTGGTGGGGGAGCCGCGCGGGTCCAGAACGCAGTCATCGCCGGCCCGGCTGGCGCTCGGGCGAACATCAACGGCGGAAGCGGCGTGACCTACTACTGGCCGGTTGGTGCGCTGAGGATCGATACCTCGATCAGCATGGGCGGCGGCGGCCTCCCGAACGGCCGCGTCAATCTTTCGCAGGCGCGAGCCGACGCCCCATTGAGCGGTGTTGCGATCTTCGCGCCATATGCCGCCGCCGGAGAAAGGCTGGCGCTCGACCCGATCCACTTCGGTCGCGGGCCGGGCGGCTCGACCGCGGTAAGCACGGTCGCGCAGCTCGACGGAGCCTTCCCCAATGGCCGCGTTGCCGCGTTGCGCTTGCCGATCCAGGGCCATCTCGGGCCGGACGGCGCCTTCGCCGTCGGCACCGGCTGCGAGGTGGTGAGCTTCAATTATTTGCAGATGAATACGTTCCAGATCGGCCCGACGCGGCTGCCGGTCTGCCCGATCGGTCCGGCATTGGTCTACAAGCGGCCTGGCGCGCCGGTCGCGTGGAGTGCTCGGCTCAACAACCCGGTGTTGAACGGGCGGCTCGGCAGCTCGCCGCTCCACCTCCAGGCAGGCAGCGGCCAGCTCGTCGGCCAGCAATTCGCGTTCGACCGCTTCGGAATGCGCCTGGGCACCGCAACGTCGCCGATCCTGTTCGATGCGGCTCGGCTGACGGGGAGCCTCTCCGGCAATTTGCACGGCAATTTCTCGGGTGCGTCCGCGTCGATTGGGAAGGTGCCGCTGCAGCTCAGCGATGGCGTCGGGAGCTGGCTCTACCGCAACAAGGATTTGAGCGTGCTGAGCGCGCTCACGGTGTCCGACAAGGACCCCGATCCGCGCTTCTATCCCCTACGCAGCAACGACACCCGCTTCACCATCGCCGGCGATTATGTCCGAGCGAACGGCTCGCTCCACCTTCCGGCGAACGGAGCCCTCGTGACGAATGTCAGCATCGAGCATCGCCTGTCGACAGGCGCAGGGCATGCGACGCTCGACGTTCCGGGACTCGCGTTTGGACCGAGCTTCCAGCCCGAGCAGCTGACTCGCCTCAGCGAAGGAGTCGTTGCCCTCGTCAACGGCACCGTCCGCGGACAGGGCCGGATCGATTGGGCATCGGGAGGTAATGTCAGCTCGTCGGGCGACTTCTCGACGCTGAACATGGACCTCGCAGCGCCGTTCGGGCCGGTAACCGGCCTCAGCACCACGTTGCACTTCACCGACCTCCTGAAAATGGAGACGGCGCCGCACCAGGTTGCGACGGTCGCCTCGATCAACCCGGGAATCATCGTCAGCGACGGCGTGATCCACTACCAGTTGCTGCCCAACAATCTTGTCCGGGTCGAGCGCGGCGAATGGCCGTTCATGGGCGGCAAGCTCATCCTCCACGAAACCGTGCTCAATTTCGGAAGCCCGAGCGCGAAGCGGCTGACGTTCGAGCTGCAGGGCTTCGACGCCAAGATGTTCGTCGATAGCCTCGGCTTCCAGGGCCTCGAGCTCACCGGCACATTCGACGGGGTCCTGCCGATGATCTTCGACGAGAATGGCGGGCGGATCGTTGGCGGCAGGCTGGATTCTCGGCCGCCGGGCGGCGAGCTCCACTATACCGGTACGAAACCGGCTGGTCTCGCGCCCGGCATCGCCTTCGATCTGTTCAGCGACATCCGGTACAAATCGATGATCGTCCGGCTGAACGGCGACCTCGCCGGCGAATTCGCGACCAGGATGACGATCGAGGGACCGTCGCTCGGGCCGACGCACGGCTTCGTCGCCGGGCTCGTGCACAAGGTCTTCTCGCAGATTCCGCTGCGGCTCAATGTGAACATCAACGGGCCCTTCCGGGCGCTCATTCAGATGGCCAAAGCGTTCAAGGACCCGACACAGGTGATCGCGCCGGTGATGCCGTTCCCGGTCGATTCGCCGGCGCTCAAGGTCGAGGTGCTGAGCACCACCAAGAACGAGGAACAGCACGCCCAGCCGGTGGCGCAGTTACCGCCCGCAAATCAGTCCCCACCACCCGGAGGAAAGAAGTGACCAGATCATGGAAGAGAGCCGCGAGAATTGCGGCGGGAATCGGCATTGCGGCGCCCCTTGCAGGCTGCATCACCGTGAAAGCGCCCGACAAGCCGATCGATGTCAACTTGAACGTCGACATAAAGCAGGAGGTGCTGGTTCGGCTGCAGCAGGACGTGCAGCAGATGATCCAGAAGAACCCGCAGGCCTTCCCTCCAGCGCCGACCAAGCCGTGAGTTTCAATCGCTTCCTGCTCATAGCGGTGCTCGCTTCGGCGCCTGCGCTCGCGCAGCCGTCTTCCATCGTCGAGGGCGCCATTGCCGCGGGGCAGGCGGGGGAGCGTTACGATGGCTACATGGGCGTGGTCGGTGCTGCGTCGCCGCAACTGACGCGCCAGATCAAGGCGATCAACATCCGACGCCGGAACCTCTACATCGAGCTTGCCACGCGCCGGAACGTCACGCCCGAAATCGTCGGCATCGCAACCGGGTGCGAGCTGCTGGCGAGGATACCGGTCGGCGAGGCCTTTATGCTGAGCGACGGTACTTGGCACAGACGGGCGCCAGGTCAGCCAGCGCCCGCTCCAGACCGCTGCCGCTGAGTTCGCTCACTGCGGTTGACTATCCTCATCCCCGTTCATAAAGGAGCCGCGCCTTGGCGGTGCCGCTTTCCGCCATGTTCCTCGTCCTTGCCTGGCCCCATGAGTTTCTGGCGGGGGCGACGCACAGGGGAGTGACATGGCTGAGGACGATACCGGCGAAGCCCCGAAGCTTCCACCAGATGCGCGGCTCGAATCGCTCGATGAGCGGCTCGACCGGCTGCAGCAGGCGGAGGCGAAGCGGACGGCAAAGCGCCAGCCTGATGCGAGTTATCAGGCCGGCCAGCTGGTCTTGAGCCAGCTTGTCGGCTGTCCGCTCGGGGGCGGCATTGTCGGCTGGCTGCTGGACCGCTGGTTCGGCACCAAGCCGTGGCTGATGCTGGTCATGCTGTTCCTCGGTTTCGCGGTCGGCATCTGGAACGTCATTCGGATTTCAAACAAGTCCCGGAGCGGCGCTCAGGGCACAGAGGAATAAGGGAAGAAAAGTGGCGGCCGAGGGCAAAATCGACCCGATGCACCAGTTCGTGATCCAACCGATCTTCGGGTCGTTTGGAAACGGCAATCCCTTCGTCTTCACCAATAGCGCGCTGTGGACGCTGATTGTCCTCGCGACGATCTGGCTGTTCATGTTCGGCGGGATGAAGCGCGAGCTGATCCCCGGCCGCTGGCAGGTTGCGGTCGAAGGGCTCATCGCCTTCGTCGATGACATGGTGAACGTCAGCATTGGCCCGGAAGGCAAGAAGTTCCTGCCGTGGGTGTTCACCGCATTCGTGTTCCTGCTGTTCGCGAACCTGATTGGGAACATGCCGTTCGGTATCTACGCTCCGGCGCATCCCTTCACGATCACCGCCCAGTTCACCTTCACCGGCATCATGTCGCTGATCACCTTCGCGATCGTGCTCGGCGTCGGCTTCTGGAAGCACGGGCTTCATTTTCTCTCATTGTTCGTGCCCAAGGACGCGCCCCTCATCTTCAAGTTCGTGATCGCGCCGATCGAGCTGATCAGCTTCCTGGTGCGGCCGTTCAGCCTCGGCCTCCGACCCTTCATCGCGATGTTCGCGGGACACGTCCTCCTTGACGTGTTTGGCAATTTCGTCGTCCAGGCCCTGAACAGTCATAGCGCTGGCGGGATCGGCATCTGGCTCTTGTCGATGGCCTTCATCATGTTCGTGAGCATGATCGAGCTGCTCGTCGCGGCGATCCAGGCTTACGTCTTCGCAATCCTGACCTCGCTCTACATCGGCGAGGCCGTGAACCTTCACTAACCGCAAATTCTTCAAGGGAGTTCAATCATGGATGTCGCATCTGCAAAGCTTATCGGCGCGGGTCTCGCGGCCATCGGCGTTGGCGCCGCTGCGGCCGGCGTCGGCTACGTCTTCGGTTCGTTCCTCAACAGCGCGATCCGCAACCCGGCCGCGTCTGACGGTCAGCAGGGCCGCCTCTACATCGGCTTCGCCGCCGCCGAGCTTCTCGGCCTGATGGCGTTCGCCGTCGCCATGCTCATCCTGTTCGCGTTCTAAGGAGCAGCTCCAAAAGGAGCCGATAATGCCGCAACTTTCGCAGCTCTCCCAAGTCTATCTGTCGCAGTTCCTGTGGCTGGCGATCGCGCTTGGCTTCATCTTCTTCGTGATCGCGCGGGGGATGGTGCCAAAGATCCAGGCCACTGTCGATGCGCGCGAAAGCAAGATCGCCGGCGACCTGGAGGCTGCGCAGAAGGCGCGCGCCGCCGCCGACGAGACCGAGGCCGCCTGGCGTGCGCGGATGGATTCGGCCCGAGCCGACGCCGCGCGCATTGCGCAGGAGGCGAAGCAGGCAAGCGCCCAGGAGACCGAGAAGAAGGTCAAGGCTGCGGCCGAGAAGATCAACCGCAAGGTCGAGACGGCTCAGGCGAAGGTGCGCGAGGCAAGCGCGTCGGCGAGAGGCGACATCGAGGCGCTTGCCGCCGAGGCCGCGCAGGACATGGTCCGCCGCCTCACTGGGATTGCGGTCGACAGCAAGGAGGCCGCTGCGGCGGTGAAGGCCGAGCTCAATGTCTAGCATGATGCTGATTGCCGCCGCTGTCGAGGCGCCCGAAGCTGCAGAGCCGACGGCATTCTCGCTGAACCCAGGTGGGTGGGTCGCGCTCGCGGTCCTGATCGTCTTCGCGCTGCTGGCCTGGAAGAAGGTCCACCACGCGGTCGGCAAGGCGCTCGACAGCAAGATCGCGCTGATCCGCGACCAGCTCGCCGAGGCGGAATCGCTGCGCAAGGAAGCCGAGGCGCTGAAGTCGGAGTATGAGGCGAAGTCCGCCTCTGCCGACAAGGACCGCGAGGCTCTGCTCGAGCGCGCCCGCCATGAGGCCGACGAGATCGTCGCCAAGGCCAAGACCGACGCCGAGGCGCTGATCGACCGCCGCACCCGCATGGCCGAGGACAAGATCGCCGCCGAGGAACGCAGTGCCGTCGAGCAGCTCCGCGCCGCCGCCGCGGATGCCGCCGCCAAGGCCGCAGCGAAGATCATCGCCGAGCGCCACGACGCCGCTAGCGACGCCAAGCTCGTCGATCAGGCGATCAAGGAAATCGCCGGCCGCTGAGGCTTACTGCCGGTGCTCGCCGCCGGGCTGGGTAACTCCTTCGAGCGCCTGTTCGGCAGCACTACCGCTGCCCTTCTGCGTGAGGTCGCCGAGGCTGACGATTCCGCACAGGCGCTGCTGGTCGTCGACTACCGGCAGTCGGCGAACCTGCGCGCTGCTCATGCGTGCCGCGATGTCGTCGGTGTCGTCATCTTCGCGAGCGATCACTAGGTCATCGGTCATCAGCTCACGAACTGGCGTATCAGGGCCATAGCCCTTGGCGATTCCACGAACCGCGATATCGCGGTCGGTGATCATCCCGATCAGCCGCTCTCCGTCGGTGACGGGAATGGAGCCGGCATCGGCGCTCAACATGAAGCTCGCCGCTTCACGCACCGGCTGGTCGGGGCTGACGGTCTGGACGTCGCGAGTCATGACTTCGCTGACTTTCATGGTCGTTTCTCCTTCGGGAAGTTCGGCCATTCAACGAACTGCCGCCCGTGGCAGTTGCCGTCGTTACGGCACGTTCTCGGTCAGGAGGTCGTAGGTCGCGACAAGCTCGTCACGCTGGTTGAAGATCTCGACCGCCCAGCGCACCACGCCGGTGTCCTCGCTCTTCAGCGACTTGGATCGAACGGTCAGCTCGACCCGCATCGAATCGCCCGGATAGAGCGGCGTCAGGAAGCGCAGATTCTCGAGGCCGGTGTTGGCGAGAACCGGGCCTGGATCGGGATCGACGAACAATCCGGCGGCGAAGCTGAGGATGAGATAGCCGTGGGCGACGCGGCCTTCGAAGATCGGTGAAGCCTTCGCCGCTTCCTCGTCCATGTGGGCGTAGAACTTGTCGCCGGTGAACTCAGCGAAATGCTCGATGTCCTCGATCGTTACGGTGCGGCTGCCGGTCTTCCAAGTGTCGCCGATCGCGAGCTCGCTCATCCTCCGCCGGAACGGATGCACGTCGATGAAGTGCTTGGGCGCGCCGGGCACGTACTGCTCGGTGATCGCGGCGATCATCGCGGGCGTTGACTGGAGCGCGGTCCGCTGCATGTAATGCTTGACGCCGCGGACGCCGCCCATCTCCTCGCTTCCGCCGGCACGGCCCGGGCCGCCATGCACCAGCACGGGGAGGGGCGACCCGTGCCCGGTCGATTCGGCTGCATTGTCACGGTTCAGCACCAGCATGCGCCCGTGATAGGCAGCCGCGCCCTGGATGAAGTCGCGCGCCGCGTCCGGGGAATGGGTGAACAGCGACAAGGCGAGGCTGCCCTTGCCGCGGTTCGCAAGGGCGATGGCATCGGCCATGTCCCTGTAGGGCATGATCGTCGAGACCGGCCCAAACGGCTCGCAATCGTGGACAGCCGCACTGTCCCACGGATCGTCGGCGCGGAGCAGCACGGGCAGAAGGAATGCGCCGCCGGGGATCGGCGGCTCTGCCTCGGGATCGCCGGCGACAATGCGTGCGCCGGCCGCTTCCAGCTCGCGGATTCGGGCCTTCACATCGTCGCGCTGGCTGATGCTGACCAGTGCGCCCATGCGTGTGTCCTGCTCGCGCGGATCGCCCACCTTGGTGTTGGAAAGGCGATAGGCGAGCGCCTCTTCGACGGCGTCGAGATACTGGGCGGGAGCCATCGCGCGGCGAATCGCCGTACACTTCTGCCCGGCCTTGACCGTCATCTCGGTCGCGACTTCCTTGATGAACAGCTCGAACTCGGGAGTGCCCGGCGCCGCGTCCGGCCCGAGCAGCGAGGCGTTGAGGCTGTCCTGCTCGGCGACGAAGCGGACCGATTCGCGCACCACTGTTGGATGAGACTTCAGCTTCAGCGCGGTCGATGCCGAGCCCGTGAAGCTCACCACGTCCTGGCCTGTGAGGTGGTCGAACAAATCGCCGACGCCGCCGACGATGAGCTGGATCGCGCCGCGCGGCAGGATCTCTGCCTCGACCATGATCTTGAACGCGGCCTCGCAGAGATAGGCCGTGGCCGACGCGGGCTTCACGATCGCCGGGACGCCCGCGAGCAATGTCGGCGCCAGCTTCTCCAGCATTCCCCACACGGGAAAGTTGAAGGCGTTGATGTGCACCGCGGCCCCCTGCAGCGGCGTGTAGATGTGCTGCCCGACGAAGGTGCCGTTCTTCGATAGGCCTTCGAGCTGGCCGTCGAGCAGCATATGCGCGTCGGGAAGCTCGCGGCGGCCCTTGGACGAGAAGGAGAAGAGCGTTCCGGCGCCGCCCTCGATATCGATCCAGCCGTCCTTGCGTGTCGCGCCGGTCTGGTAATTGAGCTCGTACAGCTCCTCCTTGCGCGCCATGATCGCGAGGCCGAGCGCCTTGATCATCCGCGCGCGATCATGGAACGTGAGCTTTCGGAGCGCAGGTCCGCCGACCTCGCGCGCGTGCCGAAGCATTGCCCCGAAATCGATTCCGGCGGAGCCGGTTATCGCCACCGGCGCGCCGTCGATCGCGCTCGGGATCTCGGCGAGGTTGCCGTCGCCGGCGACCCAGCGGTCGCGCTCATAGTTCAGAAGCTGCGGCGTTTTCATCGCGCGTTGGTCACTGCGCGAAGACGCCCTTAAAGTCACTACTGGAGACATCCTGCAAAGGCAGCGCTAATGGCTAAGAATAAGCGCAGGGAGGCATCATGACGAAGCTAATCCAAGGCCTGAAGACTTTTGCTTCTCTTGGTTGTGTGGCGATCGCAACCACCGGCACCGCAATCGCTGCGCCGCCTTCCGCTGTGCAGTTTCAGTCCGTCCTTGCCGACCCGGTCCGTCCTGCTGAAGACGTCGCACGGGATGCCGACCGGAAGCCGGCAGAAGTTCTTTCGTTCGCCGGCGTTCATGCAGGAATGAGCATCGCCGAGCTGGCGCCCGGCGGCGGGTATTTCACGCGGATTTTGACGGGCGCCGTGGGTTCCAAGGGCCACGTCTATGCGATCACCGCGCATCCGTCGCCAGCCTTGCAGGCGCTCGCGCAACAGCGTTCGAACCTCACGATCGTCGCTGGCGCACCTGGGACGATTCCCGTCGACGGGAAAGTCGACATGGTCTGGACGACGCAAAACTACCACGACTTCAAGAACAGCAAGCTGCCGACCGGTGACGCGGCTCACGCCTATAACGCGGAGGCATTTCGCGTCCTGAAGCCCGGCGGGACGTACCTGATCGAAGATCATGAGACGGCCGCTGGCGCAGGCGCGACCCAGACGTCGACGCTCCACCGCATCGAAGATACAGTGGTCAAGCAGGAGGTTGCGGCTGCGGGGTTCAAGCTCGACGGTGAGAGCAGCATCCTGCGCAATCCAGCCGATCCTCACACGGCCAAGGTTCAGGATCCCAGCATTCGCGGCAAGACCGATCAGTTCATCCTGAAATTCCGCAAGCCGCGTTAGCGGCTGCATTCATCAGAGCATCCTGAGCTCAAACTTGCGCGCGGTCGGATGGCTGCTCGACAGGCCGCCGTCGACGACCAAAGCAGCACCATTGACGTAGCTGGACTCGTCTGACGCGAGGAACAGCGCCGCGTGCGCGATCTCGTCGGGGTCGCCGCCGCGTCGGAGTGGATTGAGCTCCCCTAGGCGCTCTTCCTGGCCGCTGGCCCGCGCCAGCTCGTAGATGGCTCGGGTCATGCCGGTCTCGATCAGGCCCGGGCAGATCGCGTTCACCCGGACTCCGCTCCCGGCGAGCTGCTGCGCCGCCGATTGCACCAGGCTGATCACCCCCGCCTTCGATGCCGAATAAGCCGCACCGCCCGCTCCCGCTCGAAGGCCGGCGACACTCGCGGTGCAGATGATCGAGCCGCCACCGCGCAGGTTCATCAGCGGCGCTGCATGTTTGACCGCGAGGAACGGGCCGATGAGGTTGACGCGCAATATCTCGGCCCAGTCCCCGGCAGTCTGTTCGGCGATGGAGGCGAAACCGCCCGAAATACCGGCATTGGCGAAGTAGATGTCGAGCCCGCCATGCTCCCGAGCGACGCGTTCGACCAATGCGTGGACGTCGGCTTCGCTGCCCGCGTCAGCGGTAACGTCCGCGCCTTCGCCGACGTCGGCACCGACGACCGTCGCGCCTTCTCTCCGGAACAGCTCGACCGTCGCCTTGCCGATGCCCGACGCCGCGCCGGTGACGATCGCGACCTTGCCTGCAAGCCGTACCATGCCGGCCTCATAGCCAACTGACACTGTTGCTGATAGGCGGCTGACGATGGATTTCAGCCTTGGGCCGGCGGAGACTGAGTGGCGCGACCGCGTCCGCGCCTTCATGGACGAGCATGTCCGCCCGCGCGTCCCCGATTACGAAGCGCAGCAGCGCGAAGGCGAGCGCTGGAAGGTGCTTCCGGTCATCGAGGAGTTGAAGGCGAAAGCAAAGGCAGAAGGGCTCTGGAACCTGTTCATGCCGCCCTCGCACGGCGCGACGCCGGTCGACGACAGCTTCGCGTTCGACGGACCGGCGCTCAGCAACCTCCAATACGCCTTCTGCGCCGAGGAAATGGGCCACATCGGCTTTGCGTCCGAGGTGTTCAACTGCTCGGCCCCCGACACCGGCAACATGGAGGTCATCAACCGCTACGGCACGCGCGAGCAGAAGGACGAGTGGCTGAAGCCGCTGATGGAGGGCGAAATCCGCTCGGCCTTCCTGATGACCGAGCCGGACGTCGCCTCATCGGACGCGACCAACATCAAGTGCAGCATCGAGATGCGCGGCAACGAATATGTGATCAACGGCCGCAAATGGTGGTCGAGCGGCGCCGGCGATCCGCGCTGCAAGGTCGCGATCCTGATGGGCAAGACCGACCCATCGGCCGAGCTTCACAAGCAGCAGTCGATGATCCTGGTGCCGCTCGATGCACCGGGCGTGACGATCAAGCGGCACCTCCCGGTGTTCGGCTATGACGACGCTCCGCACGGCCACATGGAGATCGAGCTAACCGACGTCCGCGTGCCGCCGTCGAACATGTTGCTCGGCGAGGGCAGGGGGTTCGAGATCGCGCAAGGGCGCCTCGGGCCGGGGCGGATCCACCATTGCATGCGCACCATCGGCGCGGCCGAGGAAGCGCTCGGCGCGATGGTAAAGCGGCTGATGAGCCGGACCGCGTTCGGCAAGACATTGGCGGAGCAGGGCGTGTGGGAAGAGCGCATCGCCAACGCGCGCATCGACATCGAGATGACTCGCCTTCTGTGCCTCAAGGCCGCCGACATGATGGACAAGGCCGGCAACAAGGCGGCGCAGGGCGAGATCGCGATGATCAAGGTCGCGGCACCGATCATGGCGCTCAAGATCATCGACGATGCGATCCAGGCGTTCGGCGCCGCGGGCGTGTCGGAGGATGCGGGGCTGGCGCGCGCTTATGCGTCGATCCGGACGCTGCGCCTGGCGGATGGGCCCGACGAGGTCCATCGCCGAGCCATCGCCCGGCTGGAGTATAAGAAGCACCGGTGAGCGATCAGCCGATTGACGAAGCTGCGCTCGGCCGATGGCTCGAGGCCAACGTTGAAGGGTTTCGAGGGCCGTTCAAGCTCGAGAAATTCGCCTGGGGGCAGTCCAACCCGACCTATCGGATCAGCGCTGCGTCGGGCGATTATGTGTTGCGCCGCAAGCCCTTCGGCCCGCTGCTGCCGAGCGCGCACGCGGTCGACCGCGAATATCGGCTGATCTCCGCGCTTCACCCGCTCGGCTTTCCGGTGCCGCGGCCATTCGCGCTGTGCACCGATGCGGACGTGATCGGCGCGATCTTCTACGTGATGGAGCTGGCCAAGGGCCGCGCGTACACGGATGGAGCTCTTCCGGAGTTCGACCCGGCGGCTCGACGCCGGATGTATGAACAGCTGGTTTTGACGCTCGCCGACCTCCACAATATCGACCCGATCAGCGCCGGGCTAAGCGACTTCGGCAAGCCCGGAAACTATTTCGAGCGGCAGGTAGCGCGCTGGACGCGGCAATATCGGGATTCGCAGACCGACGAGCTGCCGGAGATGGAGCGGCTGATCGACTATCTGCCGGCGAGCTTGCCCGAGCAGTCCCGCGTGTCGGTCGTTCATGGCGATTACCGGATCGACAACGTGCTGTTCGATGACCGCCGGCTCACCGCCGTGCTCGACTGGGAGCTGGCGACGCTCGGCGATCCGCTCGCGGACTTCTCCTATCTCGCAATGCAGTGGGTGATGCCCGCCGATGGGAACGCGGGTCTTGCAGGTCTCGATCTGCAGGAGCTCGGAATTCCCACAATCGACGAGATCGTCGAACTCTATTCGACAGGGTCGGGAGTCGCTGTCGCCGACAAGCTCGACTGGTATTTCGCCTACAATCTCTTCCGGCTCGCCGGAATCGTGCAGGGCATCAAGAAGCGCGTGATCGACGGGACGGCATCGAGCGCCCACGCCGCCCAGATGGCGAAGCGGGTGCCCACGCTGGCAGGGGCAGCGTGGGCGTTCGCGCTAAAGGCTGGAGCGACCGCTTAGAGGCGGCCCATCAGAAGCAGGATCACGACGATGATCAGGATCAGGCCTAGCAGACCCGACGGGCCGTAGCCCCAGCCCCTGCTGTAGCCCCAGTGCGGGACCGCGCCGACCAGCAGCAGGATAAGGATGATGACGATGATGAGACCCATGGGGTGCTCTCCTCTTATAGTTGTTTAGAGGGCGCAACGAACGGCGCGGGGGAGGGTTGCAGCGCGCTTTTGCGCGTGGGAGGAGGGCGCATGATTCCCCCCGTCCGGCCGATCGCTCTTTCCGACATCGAGGATGCACGCGGACGCATCGCGAGTACGGTGCTTCGGACGCCGCTGGTGAAGCTCGACTGCGGCGACCCTCGCGAAATCTATTTGAAGCTCGAGAATCTACAGCCGACCAACGCCTACAAGATCCGCGGCGGCGCCAATGCCGTCGCGAGCCTGTCGGACGAGGAGCGCGCGCGAGGGGTTTGGACGATCAGTGCAGGCAACGCGGGGCAGGGCGTCGCTTATGCCGCGCGGGAGTTCGGGGTTCCCTGCTCGGTCGTGGCGATCGAGACGGCGCCGCAAACCAAGCTCGACCGGATGCGTGCACTCGGCGCGACGATCGTCCCGGTGTCATACGAAGACGCGTGGGTCGCCGCGGAAAGCCATTCGTTCGACGGGATGGATGGCACCTTTGTCCACCCCTTCGACAATCATGATTTCATCGCCGGGCACGGCACGATGGGGCTCGAGATCGTCGAGGATTTGCCCGACGTGCGCACGGTGATCGCCGCGATCGGCGGCGGCGGGCTGATCACCGGCGTCGGAAGCGCGGTGAAGGCACTCAAGCCGCACGTGAAGGTCCTTGGCGCGGAGCCCGAGACTGCGGCGCCTTACGCTTATTCGCTCGAGCATGGCGGCCCGCGGCGGTTGCCGGACTGGCAGGCGTCGTTCGTGGATGGCGCCGGCGGAAAGAGCGTGACCGAGCGCATGTGGCAGCGGATGCAGGCGGTCGTCGACGGCTCGATCACGGTGACGCTCGACCAGGTGCGTGACGCCATGCGGCTGATGGCAGAGAAAGCGCGGGTCGTCGCCGAGGGCGCCGGCGCGCTTGCGCTTGCCGCGGCGCTGTCGGACGAAACACTGGAAGGCCCGATCGTTTGCGTCGTCTCGGGCGGCAATATCGACCTCGACAAGTTTGCCGAGCTGGTGACCGCCTAGCGGCCGGTGAACTTCGGCGTTCGCTTCTCGAGGAAGGCGGCGACGCCCTCGCGATAATCCTGGGTGAAGCCGAGGCGGCGCATCGCACCCGCCTGTCGCTCGAGCTCCTCGTCCAGGCTGTACTGCCAGCTCGATCGGATCATCTCCTTGATCGCGGCGAGCCCGAGCGGCGGAAGTGAGGCAAGCTTGTTGGCGATCGTATTCACCTCTGCGTCGAGCGCATCGTCGTCAACGGCCTTCCAGATCATTCCCCATTCGGCGGCTTTCTCGGCGGGCAGGGGCTCGCCGGTGAGGCCGAGGCCGAGAGCGCGCGCTTGCCCGACGAGCCGTGGAAGCGCCCAGGTGCCGCCGCTGTCGGGAATGAGGCCGATCGCCGAGAAGCTCTGGATGAACTTGGCTGATCTCGCCGCGACGACGATATCGCACGCGAGCGCGATATTGGCTCCGGCGCCGGCTGCGACGCCGTTGACGCGGGCGATTACAGGTTGGGGCATTGAAGTCAGCGTGCGGACCAGAGGGTTCCAGCTAACCTGAACCGTCTCGCCGAGATCGACGGCTTCGCCCGGCGCGACCGCGCGGTCGTTGAGGTCCTGCCCGGCGCAGAAGCCGCGGCCCGCGCCGGTCAGCACGACCACGCGAGCCTCGCCGAGGTTCGCCAGCGCGTCGCGCAGCTCTTCGTGCATCTGTACCGTGAAGCTGTTGAGCCGGTCCGGCCGGCTCAGCGTGATGCGCGCGACGGGCCCATCAGTCTTGAAGTCAATGGTCTCGTAAGCCATTCCACGCGCGTAGCGAAGGAGGGGGCGTGGACGCAAACGAACTCGCGAACCGGGTGGCGCGCGCGATGCTCGCCGCCGAGGGCACCGGCCCGGCGTGGGGCATCCGGATCGAGGAAGCGCGCGCGGGCCATGCGCGGCTGTCGATGAAGGTCCGCGCCGACATGCTCAACGGCCACGGGATCGTCCACGGCGGCATGGTGTTCGCACTCGCCGACACTGCGTTCGCTTATGTCTGCAACGGTAAGAACGAGAAGACCGTCGCAGCGCAGGCGGGAATCATCTTCCTTGGCAGCGCGACCGAGGGCGAAACTTTGGTTGCCGAAGGCGAGGAGGCGGCAACTGCGGGCCGTAGCGGAGTGACGCGCGTAACGGTGCGCACCAGCGACGGCCGGACGATCGCCGAGTTCACCGGCTATTCGCGAACGCTCGGCGGAGCTGTCGTCGAGATTTGAACGTTAACCGCGCACGGACTACATCGCAGCCATGTACACGACCGAGCTTCAGAAGACGGCCAAGATCGAAAATCTCGAGGACCCGAAGCTTCTCGAGGCATTCGAGGCGCGGGTTGCCGCCGACGATTTCATCGAGCCGAAGGACTGGATGCCCGAGGCTTACCGGCGGACGCTGACGCGGCAGATCAGCCAGCATGCGCATAGCGAGATCGTTGGCATGCTCCCGGAGGGCAACTGGATCACGCGCGCGCCGTCATTGCGGCGCAAGGCGATCCTGCTCGCCAAGGTGCAGGACGAGGCGGGCCACGGGCTCTACCTCTATTGCGCTGCAGAGACGCTCGGCACGAGCCGCGAGCAGATGATCGAGGCGCTTCACAGCGGAAAAGCCAAGTACTCCACCATCTTCAATTACCCGACGCTGACCTGGGCGGACATCGGCGCGATCGGCTGGCTAGTCGACGGCGCGGCGATCATGAACCAGGTGCCGCTGCAGCGGACGAGCTACGGGCCTTATGCCCGCGCGATGGTTCGAGTGTGCAAGGAGGAGAGCTTCCACCAGCGCCAGGGCTACGAGATCATGATCGCGCTCGCCAACGGCACGGCCGAACAGAAAAGGATGGCGCAGGACGCGCTCGACCGCTGGTGGTGGCCGAGCTTGATGATGTTCGGCCCGCCGGACGCCGACAGCCCGAACACGGCGCAGTCGATGCGCTGGCGGATCAAGCGCGAGACCAATGACGAACTCCGGCAGAAGTTCGTCGACATCACCGTCCCGCAGGCGGACTTCCTTGGGCTGAAGGTGCCGGACCCGGACCTCAAGTGGAACGGGGAGAAGGGCGGCTACGATTTCGGCACCATCGATTGGGAAGAATTCTACGCGGTAGTCCGCGGCGAAGGCCCGGTCGCCAAGGAACGCATGAAGGCGCGGCGCGAGGCATGGGAGAAGGGCGCATGGGTGCGCGAAGCTGCCGCGGCGCATGAAGCGAAGCGGCGCGAGAGGAAGGCCGCTTGAGCAGTGACTGGCCGCTCTGGGAAGTTTTCGTCCGCTCTAAGGGCGGGCTCTCTCATCGCCACGTTGGCAGCGTTCATGCTCCTGACGCGGAGCTCGCGCTCGCCCACGCGCGCGACACGTACACGCGGCGGCTCGAAGGAGTGAGCCTGTGGGTTGTGCCGTCGTCGGAGATCGTCGCGAGCGACCCTGACCAGGTCGGTGAGCTGTTCGAGCCCGCGGAAAGCAAGATCTACCGCCACCCGACCTTCTACGACATCCCCGACGAGGTGAAGCACATCTGATGGCGACCGCTTCGTCAGAAGTGTGTGGCGCCGTCGATCCCCGCACTGAGTATCTCCTGCGCCTTGGCGACGACGTCCTGGTGCTGGGCCAGCGCGTCAGCGAATGGTGCGGGCACGGGCCGGTGCTCGAAGTCGACATCAGCTTGGCGAACCTGGCGCTCGACCTCATCGGGCAGGCGACGCTTCTGTTGGGTGAGGCGGGGGACGGCGACAAGCTCGCGTTTCACCGCGACGTGCTCGATTTCCGGAACTGCCTGCTGGTTGAGCAGCCCAACGGCGACTTCACGCAGACCATCGCTCGGCACCTGCTCTACACGACCTGGCAGCACATGCTTCTGCAGCGGCTGCAGAACTCCAGCGACAAGTTCCTGAGTGAATTCGCGCACAAGGCGGTGAAGGAAGTCGCCTACCATCGTGAACTCGCCGCCGACTGGACGATCCGGCTCGGCGACGGGACGGAAGAGAGTGCGCGAAGGATGACTGATGGCTTCGACTGGAATTGGCGCTTCATCCCCGAATTGTTCGAGGTCGACGAGGCTCTGCAGATGGCGATCGATGCTGGAATTGCGCCCGATCCGCACGAATTCGAAGACGAATATCGCTCGGCGATCGCTGCGGTGCTCGGCGACGCGAAATTGGAAGCGCCCGCTGACCAGCGTCCGATCCTCGGCGGACGGCGCGGACACCACAGTGAGCATCTCGGGCACCTGCTCGCGGTGATGCAGTTCCTTCCGCGCACCTATCCCGACGCCAAGTGGTAAATGGCTGAACATTTCCACGCGCTCCGGATCGCCGAAATCGTTCCGGAAACCAGCGAAGCGAATTCGATCCGCTTCGAGGTGCCGGCCGAGCTGCGCGAGAGGTTCGCGTTCAAGGCCGGGCAGCACCTGACGCTCCGCGCGACGATCGGCGGCGAGGAAGTGCGCCGGAACTATTCGCTGTGCACCGCGCCTGACGAGCAGGACTGGATGGTGACCGTCAAAAGGATCGGTGGCGGGCTCTTCTCCAACTGGGTCGGCGACAAGCTGAAGGCAGGCGACACGGTCGATGTGATGCCGCCGCACGGCAGCTTCACGACCGAGTTCGACGCAGCGAAGTCGCGCCACCTTGTCGGCATCGCCGGTGGGTCGGGGATAACGCCTGTCCTGTCGTTGATCAAGACGACGCTCAAATATGAGCCGAACAGCCGCATGACCTTGCTCTACGGCAACCGCGACAGCAGCTCGATCATCTTCCTCGAAGCGTTGGCCGCGTTGAAGGACAAATATCTCGGGCGCTTCGAGATCTACCATTTCCTCGATGCCGAGGAGCAGGACATCGAGCTGTTCAACGGCATGCTCAATCGCGAGCGGCTGGACGAGGCGATTCCCGCACTCGTGCCCGATGCCAGGGACGTCGACGGCTGGTTCATCTGCGGGCCCGGTCCGATGATGGACGCGGCCGAAGGCGCGCTGCTCGACCGCAACATTCCCAAGGAACGCATCCACATCGAGCGCTTCACCGCCGACCGCCCGGCGGACTCGCTGTCCCGTGAGATGGCGCAGCTCCAAACGCAGGCGGAAGGAGTGACTGTCGCCGTGACCCTCGATGGCCGAACGCGGCGCGTTCCATTCACTGCAGGCAATATCCTCGACAGTGCGCGGGCGTCGGGCCTTCCGGCGCCATTCGCGTGCAAGGCGGGGGTCTGCGCGACGTGCCGGGCCAAGGTCATCAAGGGCAAGGTCGAGATGGCGGCGCGCTACGGCCTAACCGACGAGGAGGTGGCGGACGGCTATGTGCTGACGTGCCAGTCGGTGCCGCTCGGCGACGGGGTTGCGGTGGATTACGACGCATGACTCGGCTAATCTCGCAGCCATGCTGACGCAGACGCATGAGAAGGCGAGAGGCCTCGCCGACCTTCCGCCCGTCACCAACGATTCGCTGATTGCGCTGATCGGGATGGTGAATGCCGACCCCAGGTCCGACAAGATCGACGTCGGCGTTGGGGTGTTCCGTGACGGCGCGGGCAATACGCCGATCCTGAAGGTGATGAAGGAAGCCGAGCAGCGCCTGCTGGATACGCAGAAGACGAAGGCCTATCTCGGAAGCTCGGGCGACAAGCGCTTCGCCGAGCTGCTTCGGCCGATCCTCCTCGGGCAGCATGCCGGCGACGAGCGGATTACGGGCCTGCAGACTCCGGGCGGATGCGGCGCGCTTCGGCTCGGATTCGAGCTGCTCGCTGTTGCGAACCCCGACGCGCGCGTATTCCTGGGCACGCCGAGCTGGCCGAACCATGCGCCGATCGTCCGCGCAGTCGGCCTCGAAGGCGTCGAATATGCCTATTACGAGCGCGGCCAGGCGATCATCCGCTTCGAGGACATGATCGCGGCGCTGAAGTCGGGCGAGCCGGGCGACATCGCATTGCTCCACGGCTGTTGCCACAATCCGACGGGTGCGGACCTGAGCGAAGACCAGTGGCGCGAGGTCGTGAGCGCGGTCAGCGACCGCGGGCTGATCCCGCTGATCGATATCGCCTACCAGGGCTTCGGGCGCGGGCTCGACGAGGACGCGTTCGGAGTCCGGCTGATGCTCGACGCGTGCGAGGAGATGATCGTCGCGCAGAGCTGCGACAAGAATTTCAGCTGCTACCGCGATCGCGTCGGCTCCTTGTGGGTGAAGACCAAGTCAGCCGACGCGACGAAGACCGCTATGGGACATGTTCACCAGATCGCGCGCGAGATGTGGTCGATGCCGCCCGACCATGGCGCCGCCTCTATTCACATCATCCTTGAGGATCCAGAGCTTCACGCGCGATGGCTGGTCGAGCTTGCTGGTATGCGTGACCGCATCAACTCGGTGCGCCAGCGGATCGCCGCCGCGGATCCTCGCATCGCTTATATCGGGCGGCAGTACGGCATGTTCTCGATGCTGCCTCTAAGCAAGGAGCAGGTGCTGAAGCTCCGCTCCGACGAGGCGATCTACATGGCGGAGAGCGGGCGCTTCAATGTCGTCGGCATGGGTGACGCGCAGATCGACCGATTTATCGCCGCCGTGGTCGGCGCCCTGGGAAATTAGGGACGGCCATGGCTGATCGCGACCCCGGCCGGGTGTCGGCTGACGTGGACTGGCGCGAGGTCGCGCGGCTGGTTCTCACCAGCCGGGAAATGGACCGGATCGAGGAAGAAGAGCTCGTTCCGCAAAAGAAGGTCCTGTACCAGTTCAGCGCGCGCGGCCACGACATGGCGCAGGTAATGCTCGGGCTGCAGCTGAGGGACGGGGACGGGGTCTTCGGCTATTATCGCTCGCGGCCGCTGCTGCTGGCGCTCGGCGTTCCGCTCGCCGATGCGCTCGGGTCGGGGATGGGCCTCGCCGGCGGCTATTCGGACGGCCGCGATATCGGCGTGGTGTTCAACTACCCCAATCCGGGCGGTGCGCACGCCCTTCCGATGTGCGGCGGCGTTGGCGCGCAGTACACGCCGGCCGCGGGCTGGGCGCAGGCGATCGCCTACAAGCAAAAGGTATTGGACGAAGGTCCCGGTGACGCGATCTCGTTGGTGCTCGGCGGCGACGCGAGCTGCGCGACAGGAGGATTTTGGTCTGCGTTAACTATTGCCACGACACAATCTTTGCCGCTGCTCATGTACGTTGAGGACAATGGCTACGGAATCTCGGTCCCATCGGAATATCAAACACCGGGCAAGGACATCGCGGCGAACCTTGCGAGCTTTTCCGGGCTGACGATCTTCAACGGCGACGGCACCGATCCGGTCGATGCGTCGCGGCTGATTCGGGAGGCCGTCGCGCATGTTCGGACTAAGCGCTCTCCAGCGCTCCTGCGGCTGACCGTCCCGCGGCTCGAAGGGCACAGCGCGCAGGATACGCAGGCGTATAAAAGTGAGGCCGAGGTCGAAGCCGAATGGGCGCGCGATCCGCTGCCCAAGCTGAAGGCGCATTGCGCGAAGCTTCAGATCGGCGACGACAGCTGGTCGGATCTGGAGCGGGAGACCGAATGGCAGGTGCAGGCCGCGGTTGCGGAGGCCGAGGTACGCGGCGTCGCGGCGCCAGAGCAGGTCACGAGCCAGGTCTTCTACGAAGGCGAGCTGCAGCAGGTCGGCGGGCTGTGGAACAGCGGCTACGAACCGCCGCCTTCGACGGATAAGGCCGCGCCCGAGGGGCAGCGGATCAACATGGTCACGGCCATCCGCCGCGTGCTCGACCAGGAGCTGGAGTCCAACCCGCGCGTGCTCGTGTTCGGCGAGGACGTGGGGCCCAAGGGCGGAGTCCATGCGGTGACGCTGGGCCTTCAGGAGAAGTTCGGCCGGGAACGCGTGTTCGACACGAGCCTCAACGAGGAAGGCATCGTCGGCCGCGCCGTCGGGATGGCGCTCGCAGGGCTGATGCCCGTGCCCGAGATCCAGTTCCGCAAATATGCCGAGCCGGCGACCGAGCAGATCCACGATTGCGGGACGATGCGCTGGCGCACCAACAACCGTTTCGCAGCGCCGATGGTGCTTCGTGTGCCGGGCGGCTTCTTCAAGTGCGGCGATCCGTGGCATTCGATGACCAACGAGGTCGAGTTCGTCCACAATCCTGGCTGGAAGGTCGCGGTGCCGTCGAACGCGGACGACGCGGTCGGGCTGCTTCGCGGGAGTCTCCGCGGTAACGACCCGGTGCTGTTCTTCGAGCATCGCGCCATGCTCGACGACAGCTGGGCGCGACGGCCGTGGCCGGGCGACGACTACGTCCTGCCGTTCGGGCGGGCCAAGAAGACGCGCGAAGGCGACAAGATCACGATCGTCACCTGGGGCGCGATGGTGCCGCGATGCGAATCCGCGGCTGAGGGTTTCAGTGCCGACGTGATCGACCTCAGAACGCTTCAGCCGTGGGACAAGGAGATGGTGCTCGAAAGCGTCCGCCACACGCGCCGCTGCCTGATCGTCCATGAAGATTTGCGTACCGGGGGCTTCGGCGCGGAGATCGCCGCCGTCGTCGCGGACGAAGCCTTCCTCGATCTCGATGCGCCGGTGGCGCGCGTGACGATGCCCGATATCCCGAGCCCGCATCATCCCAGGCTGATGGAATGGGCGCTTCCGTCGCCCGCAAGCATTCGCGCCGAGATCGAACGGCTGGTGGGGTTCTAAAGTTGATCGAAGTCCGCGTTCCTGACGAGCAGGAGGGCACCAAGGCCGTCGTCCGCGCGTGGCTCAAGCAGGTCGGCGATGCGGTGGCGGAGAACGACCCTCTGGTCGAGCTCGAGACCGACAAGGTGACGCAGGAGGTTCCCGCGCCCGCTGCGGGGGTGCTTGCGGAGATCGTGCTGGATACTGACGCAGAGGCGGTGCCTGGAGCGCTGCTGGCGAGGATCAGCACCGATGGTGCTCCTGCGAAGGCGGGAGCCCAGACCGAGCATCTAGCGCGAGCAATCGATGTTCGTGCTGAAGCGCTCCGCCCGACTGGGCCCCTGCGTTCGCAGGGGCACGTAGAGTCTCGCCTCAGCCCCTCCGTCCGGCGCGCGTGCCTGCAGAACGGAATTGATCCAAGCCGCATTCAGGGGAGCGGCCGCAACGGACGTGTGACCCGCGAGGACGTGGATCGTGCCGTCGCATCGGCGACCGTCGTCAGCGTTGGCGAGCCTTCAACCTCGCAGCCGCGGCAGTTCGCGTCGCATGACATACCGCACGACCGCATGCGGCTCACGATCGCCGAGAACATGGTTCGCGCGGTGAGCGAAGCGCCGCATGTGACCGCCGTGTTCGAAGCAGATTTCTCGGCTGTCTCCGCGCACAAGGCGGCATTGGCGGCACGCGGGGTGAAGCTCAGCTACACCGCATACATCGTCAAGGCCGCCGCCGAAGCGATGGCTGTCGCGCCCGCAATCAACGGCCGCTGGGAGAAGGACCGGATCGCCATCTCGCCGACGATCGACATCGGCATCGGCACCGCGCTCGGCGAGAAGGGCCTCGTCGTGCCAGTCGTGAAGGACGCGGGCTCGCTCAGCCTTGAGCAGATTGGCGCGAAACTGGACGACCTCACAAGCCGCGCCCGCGACGGCAAGCTCGAGCGCTCAGATGTGTCCGGCGGAAGCTTCACCATCTCGAACCATGGCGTTTCGGGGTCACTGCTCGCGGCACCGATCATCCTTCACCAGGGGCAGGCGGCGATCCTCGGCGTCGGCAAGCTCCAAAAGCGGGTGATCGTGCGAACGGTGCACGGCTGCGACGCCATGCTCATTCATCCGATGGCCTATGTGACGCTAACCATCGACCACAGAGTCGTGGACGGCCACCAGACGAACGCCTGGCTCAGTCGCTTCGTGGAAATTCTCGAAAGCTGGCCGCCGGCTTAGATTTCCAGCACGACGTAGGGCTTGCCGAACAACGGTTTCAGCACGAACTGCGCGACATTGTAGACGGGCCGGCCGAGCGGCGTGCGGCCTTCGTAGGTGCCGTGGTGCGCATGACCGTGAACCACCGCCTTCACATGGTCGAAGCGGTCGATCGGCTCGCACAGGCGCTGCGAGCCGAGATATTGGAAGATCGCCGGCGGTTCCCCCTCAATCGTGCCCTCGATCGGCGAATAATGGAGAACCGCGACGCTGCGGTCCGTGCGCAGCGTCCTCAGTTGGTTCTCGAGCTTGCGCGATTCGCTCATCACCTCGTCGACGAACGCCTTCACGATCGGCTCCCCGAACGGAGCCAGTTCGCCCCTGCCGAACCCGCCAAGGAAGCCTTTCACCCCGGCAAAGCCGACGCCGTCGATCTCGACAGCCTGTTCGTCGAGCACCTTCATGCCGGCAGCGGTCAGGATCTCGCAAACCTTCTCCGGCTGGCCGCATTCATAATCGTGATTGCCGAGGACGCCGAGCACGGGGATGCTGCACGAGCGAATGTCGTCGGCGAGGATCTCCGCTTCGCTGGTCTTGCCAAAGTTCGTGAGATCGCCGCACAGCACCAAGACGTCGGCGGCGTTGGAGATTTCCGTGAACAGCTCGCGATAGGGGGCGACGCTGTCCTCCATCACGTGAAGGTCGCCGATCGCCGCGACCCGCAACTTGCCGTTGGCAGCTTCAGTCGCAGGCATATTGTTCTTCGAGATTGCCGACGGCTTCGGAGAAGCCCCAATCTTCGACGTCGATTGCGTAGTCGCGCGGCGAGAAGATTCGGCCGCGGCAGACTTTCTTGCCGGGGCCCTTCATGTCGGCCTGGTCGGTCAAGCGTTCGAGCAGCTCCTCCATCAGCCATCTCGGCACGCAATGCCGCTCGCTTGGATAGACGAAGCGGAAGTTGAGAAGTGCGATGAGCAGCACTTCCCAATAGAGCTCCATGTGGCTCAGCAGCTGCTTCCAGTCGATTTCCTTGTGCTTCTTCAGGATCATATGCGCGACATCGGCCATGTCGTAGCGATGATGGTCCTGTACGAAGATCTTGGACCAGATGAATTGGGTGGGCGGCACCAACTTCACCTTCGCTCCGAACAGCTCTGCATCGGGCGCCCCGACGAACCATTCGTCGGTGACGTGGGTAGTGACCGTCGGCATGTTGGTGATCACGTCGACGAACAAGTCGCCACGGGTGATCCGATAGAGCCAGCGCTCATCGACGATCTCCACGTCGAACTCGTTCTCCTTGAAGTAATGGAGAAGCTTCAGCGCGTCGCCGGCCTTGGCGAACACGTCGACGTCCTTGGTGGGCCGGTCGATGCCGGTGTAGCTCGCAAGCGCGTAGGTGCCGGAGACGAGGAACGGGATCTCCGACTTGGCCATCAGCTTCAGAACTTCGGAATAGAAGGCCTCGGCCGCGGGCGGCGGCTTGATGAGGGCGCCTTTTGGGCGTGACTTGACCTCGACGTTCATTCGCGGCCTCAACGGGAGGGCTGAGCACGCGGTTCCCTTCCGATCCGCTGGGCATTGCGGAGGTTCGCCAAAGTCGCGATGCAGTCGCCGATGTTCTGAGGGGAGTCGGGCATGCGTTTTTTGCTATGTGCCGTTGCCGTGATCTGCGTCGCAATGGTCGCACATTCGGGCAGTGCGAAAGTCGCCGGCAAGCCCGCTTACCTCAATCCCGCACTGCCGGCGCAAACGCGCTCCGCCGATCTCGTCCACCAAATGACGCTCGAGGAAAAGGCGTCGCAGCTGGTCAATCATTCGCGGGCGATCCCGCGGCTTGGAGTCCCCGCTTACGACTGGTGGAGCGAAGCTTTGCACGGCGTCGCATCGAACGGCACGACCGAGTTCCCCGAGCCGATCGGCCTGGCGGCGACCTTCGACACAGCCGGCATCCACCAAATGGCCGAAGACATCGGGGTCGAAGGCCGGATCAAGCATGATGAGTTCGTTCGCGCCGGCCACTCCAGCACGTTCGAAGGCCTCGATTTCTGGGCGCCGAACGTCAATATCTTCCGCGATCCGCGCTGGGGCCGAGGGCAGGAAACCTATGGTGAGGATCCGTTCCTCACCGGCCGGATGGCGGTTGCTTACGTGACCGGGATGCAGGGACCGGATCCGCATTACTATCGCGCCATCTCCACGCCGAAGCATTATGCCGTCCACAGCGGCCCGGAGCCGACGCGCCACTTCACCGACGTCGACGTCAGCAAGCACGACATGGAGGACACTTATTTCCCCGCGTTTCGCGCGGCGGTGACCGAGGGCCATGCCGGGTCGGTCATGTGCGCCTACAACGCCATCAACGGGGAGCCCGCCTGCGCCAACCAGTTCCTGCTGCAGCACACGCTGAGAGGCGCTTGGAAGTTCGGCGGCTATGTCGTCTCGGATTGCGGTGCGGTTCACGATATCTTCGAGGGGCACCGCTACCGCCCGAGCCAGCCGCAGGCCTCGGCGATCTCGCTCGAGCGCGGCATGGACAATGAGTGCATCACCTTCGGCGATGTGAAGGACGACGCTGACTACAAGCCGTGGCTCGACGCGATGCGGAAAGGCTATCTGCCGCAGAAGGCGGTCGACACCGCGCTCACCCGCCTGTTCACCGCGCGGATGAAGCTCGGCATGTTCGATCCGCCGTCGATGGTGCCGTACGAGCATCTCGACGCCAGCGAGCTCGACAGCCCCGCGCATCGGCAGCTGGCGCTTAAGCTCGCCGAAGAATCGATGGTGCTGCTAAAGAATGACGGCGTGCTTCCGCTGAAGGGCGCGAAGCGGATCGCGGTGGTCGGGCCGCTAGCCGACCAGACCGAAGTCCTGCTCGGCAATTACCATGGGACTCCGACGCACATCGTCTCGGTTCTCGACGGTATGAAAACGGAATTTCCGGGCGCGCAAATCACTTATGTGCCGGGGACGCAGTTCCTGTCGCTAGACGGCGATCCACTCCCGGCCGCGATGATCAAGGCGGGTTATCTTGCTGTGCCCGAGAGTGGCGAATACCGCATCGGCGTGCACGCGAACGGCACGGCGCGCATCAGCGTCGGCGGGAAGATGATTGCACAGACCTACGGCGGGACCAGCGTCGGCCGGGTTCGGCTGGAGAAAGGCGTGCCAGCCAAGCTGGAAATCACCGCGCCGCCTGGAGCTCACCTGTTCTGGAAGCGCGTCGGCGATACGCCCGACCCGGCCGCGGTGATTGCCGCAAGGAATGCCGACGTGGTCGTCGCGGTAGTCGGGATCACCAGTGCGCTCGAAGGCGAGGAAATGCCGGTCAGCGAGCCCGGCTTCGAAGGCGGTGACCGCACCACTCTCGACATCCCGGCCCCCGAGGAGGCGCTGGTTCGCGCGGTCGCTTCGGCGGGGAAACCGCTGGTCGTCGTGCTGATGAACGGAAGCGCGCTCGCCGCGACATGGGAGAAGGAGCACGCCAACGCGATCCTCGAATCCTGGTATTCGGGCGAGGAAGGCGGGCAAGCGATCGCCAACACGCTGAGCGGACTCAACAATCCGGCGGGGCGGCTTCCAGTGACCTTCTATGAAGGCGTCCAGCAGCTCCCGCGCTTCGAGGATTACGGGATGAAGGCGCGCACCTACCGCTACTTCACCGGAACGCCGCTTTGGCCGTTCGGCTATGGCCTCAGCTACACGTCGTTCCAGTACAGCGGTCTCGCGCTGCCGACGACGCCGGTGAAGGCCGGAACGCCCGTGCACGCATCGGTCACGGTGACGAACAGCGGCAAGTTAGCCGGCGACGAGGTGGTCCAGCTGTACCTCAGCTTCCCGAATGTTTCCGGTGCGCCGATTCGCGCCCTTCGCGGATTCAAGCGAGTGCATCTTACGTCGGGCGCAAGCGAAACTGTCGCCTTCGACCTGTCGCCTCGCGACCTCAGCATGGTGACCGACGATGGCGACATCATCGTCCCCGCCGGCAAGTTCAGCGTCTCGCTCGGCGGAGGGCAGCCCGGCTCGGGGCTACCGACGGTGAGCGGAAATTTCTCTGTCGCTGGGCAGGTCAAGCTTCCTGAATGAGCTAATGCGCGGCCGTCAGCCAGCCGTGCATCCGCATCCAGCTGACGAACGCATCGAACCAGCCGGTACTGGTCGTCGTCTTCGGATACATCCCGAAGCCGTGGCCGCCCTGTTCATAGAGGTGGAACTCCACAGGGCGGCTGGCGTGCATCCAGCTCTGGATGAGGCCCGTCCCGCCGTGGCCGAAGATCGGATCGTCTGCGGCCAAAGCGACGAACATCGGCGGCGCGTCGGCGGGGACGGTCACCGGCGCAAGCGGGCCGTAGATGATCCCGATGAACGCGGGCTTCGTGTCGGGTTCCTGCAGCGCCGTTTGGAGCGTCAGGGCGGCTCCGGCGGAGAAGCCGACCATGCCGATGCGCGCTGGGTCGATGTGCCATTCGCCGGCTCGTTTCCGAATTAGCGAGAACGCGGCACGCGAGTCGGCGAGCTGCGGCGCCAACGACGGAAATGCCGGTGGTGAGCCAGATGTCGTCCGCGGCCGTCCCGCGCCCGCGAACATCGCCTTCATCGACGCATCGTAGGCGGCCATGTCCGCGGGTGTCTGGATCAGGCGGTACTTGAGGACGAACGCGGCGACACCGTTCGCGGCAAGCGCACGCGCGACGTCCGACCCCTCATTCTCCATCGACAGCGAGCGGAAGCCGCCGCCCGGTGCGACGATGACGGCGGTACCGGTCGCCTTGGCGGGATCCGGCAGGTACGGCGTCAAAGTCGCGACGGTCACGTTGCGTGCGAAGTCCTTGCCATATTGGTGGTACCAGCTTTCGGACGCGGTCGCGCCGGGCAGCGGCCCCGTTCCGAGAGGGATCGCATCTGCCTGCGCAGGCGTCGCAATGGGCGTCATCTTGTCGTTCTGCGCTGCGGCAGGAGCGGTCAGGCCGCAAACAGCTGCGATGCAAATCAGGAAAAGCCGATTCTTGTTGCTATGCCTCACGACAGCCCTCCATTGATTCCCGCAGTGGCTGGTACGCCATGACTGTGCTGCCTCCCCATTGCGGATGCAACGTCTGCGTGCGAGCGTGCAGCGTTAAAGCAAGGGGGAAGTCATGAAGTTTCGCCTGCTCGCAGCCGCGGCATCATTCGCGCTTGCTTCCGTCGCAATGTCGGCGCCGGTCCTTGCACCACCCGCTGAGCTTGGTCCCGACGTCCAGCCGTTCGTCCACTTGCCGGCCGGCCGAACCGCGATCCAGCACTTGCGCATCATCGACGGCACCGGTGCGCCGGCGATCGAGGACGCGACCTTGGTGATCGACGGGCGCAAGATCGAGGCAGTGTTGCCGGCCGGCTCGCCGGTTCCCGCGGGCTATCGCACGCTCGACGGCACCGGCGAAACGGCGCTCCCGGGCCTCGTCGGGATGCACAACCACCTCTATTATTTGCAGCGGCCGAACCTCGACGCCAGTGGCAAGTTCGAGCAGCCGATCATCATCCCGCAGATGACCTTCAGCGCGCCGCGGCTCTATCTCGCGAATGGCGTGACGACGATGCGGACTACCGGAAGCGTCGAGCCCTACACTGACCTCAGCCTCAAGCGCGAGATCGACGCGGGTCACCTTGTAGGACCGCACCTCGACGTCACCAGCCCCTACCTCGAAGGCCCTGGAGCCTTCTTCATCCAGAACCACCAGATTACGTCGCCGGCAGACGCCCAGAAGGAAGTCGCGTTCTGGGCCGACATGGGCGTTAACAGCTTCAAGGCCTACATGCATTTGACGCGTGCCGAGCTCGGCGCCGCGATCAAGGAAGCGCATCGGCACGGTCTCAAGCTCACCGGCCATTTGTGCTCGGTGACCTATCCGCAAGCGGTAGCGCTCGGGATCGACAATCTGGAGCACGGCTTCTTCGTCAACACGCAGCTCGATCCGGGCAAGAAGCCCGATGAGTGCAGCGATGGGACGGGAACACCGACGCTGCTGAAGATGACGCCCGGGAGCCCCGAAGCGAACGCGCTGATCAAGCTGCTGGTCGACCATCATGTCGCGATTACGTCGACGCTGCCGGTGTTCGCCCAGAGCGTACCGCTGCACGAGCCGCTGCAGGCGCGGCAGATGGACGTGCTCAGCGTTGAAGCGAAGGAAGCCTATCTCTTCTCGCGCAACCTGGCGGCCAGCCGCGCCGGAACCAAACGGGCGGAGGAGTTCGCCCAGGCCTACAAGAATGACGAGGAGCTGGAGCGCCAGTTCGTCGCCGCGGGCGGTCTGCTGATGGCGGGACCGGACCCGACCGGGAACGGCGGAGTCATCCCCGGCTTCGGCGACCAGCGCGAGCTTGAGCTATTGGTCGAGGCGGGATTCTCACCGGTCGAAGCAATCAAGATCGGGACTCTGAACGGCGCAACGTACATGGGGCTTCAGGACCGGATCGGAACAATTGCAGCAGGCAAGGACGCCGACCTGTTCATCGTGAAAGGCAATCCAGCCGCGAACATAAACGACGTCGAGAATGTGATCGTCGTGTTCAAGGACGGCGTCGGCTACGACAGCGCCAAGCTGATCCGATCGGTGAAGGGGCGCTTCGGGGAGTATTAGTGGTTGCGGCGAGCGCTTCCGCACGGCGCGACGCTGCCGGAGGTTATGCAATAACGGGCGAGATCGTCAGATGCGAACACCGGGCCGGCAAATTGCCTCTTCACGCCACTCACGAACGCAGCCTGATCCGCTTTATCAGCTGGATCGTAATGGTAGAGAATTACTGATTTAACGCCTGATTTCGCGGCAAGCTCTCCGATTTCCTCAGTATCAAGATGTTCGTTGACGAAATGGTCGCGGAAGCGCTTGGTTGTCACTGCGTCCCAGTGGTTGCGCGCCGCCCGCGCGCCGATCGACTCGTCGAGATCTGCGTTATCCCTGTAAGAGGCTTCCGCAATCAGCACATTGGCGCCTTTCGAGAGACCGCCAATCGCGCCGCTCTGGCCCGTATCACCGCTAAACACGATCACGCCATCCGGAGTTTGAACGCGATACGAATAGGTCTTGTAAGCCGAGCGTGTTTCGGGCGGGATCATCACATAATGTGAATTTTCAGCGGCAGTGACGCGGATGTTGCCATCATCGAAAACCATGCCGTCGCGACTGATTTCATGTGCAGTGAACGCGGACACAAATCTGCTTCCTTGCATTCGATACTGTGTCGGAGGGGCCGCGGCGAAAGGCCGAAAGCCGACCGAGATGAACTGGAAGGCCGCGTCGACAAGTTCCTTCGTCTGTGGCGGTCCGTAGATATCAAATGGTCCTGCTTTGCCCGATCCGCCGCCTTCGAAGAAATCATTGGCCATGACATCGGCCAGCCCCATGTCATGATCGGCGTGGAGGTGCGTAAAGAAGATCGTCTTGATCCGGCTCGAGTCGATACCCGCTTCGATCAAGCGCCGCGCTGTGCCGATCCCGCAATCAATCAGATATTCGCGGCCGTTTACAATCAGCAGTGTTGACGGCTCGGACCGGTCGGACCTCAGCGGCGGTCCACCGGCCGTTCCAAGGAAAAGTATTTCCGTCCGGTGATTGTCGGTTGGAAGCGGTGCCCGAGCGCGCGCAGCTGACGCTGAAGACAACGCTGCCGCGAATGCGGCAAACGCGAAAGCGCAGCGGCGATGGCTCCGCTGGGACATTTTGCCTCTTTATGCTTCGACAGGATCGTCAACAACCGTCACCGACGCGGCAGACGACGTACCTCAAGCGACGTGCAGCTCGTTATCGGAGGACAAGCCTTGCGTGCAGGTTTCACGCGTGTACCTTCCAAGCTGACCAGCCGCTGAGTCCTTGGCGGCCTGTACCGCGTACAGCTCGGGGGCGTGCTGTATGGTTGATGGGGCGACCGGACGCGCATTTCTTGGCGGCGTCCGATGATCTTCAATTCGCTGACCTTTTTGGTCTTCTTCGCGATCGTGATGGCGCTCCACTACGCGCCGTTCTTTTCCTGGCATCAGAAGAAGATCAACCTGATGATCGCGTCGTACCTGTTCTACGCGGCGTGGAATCCGCCGTTCGTGATCCTGCTGTGGATCTCGACCGTCGTCGACTGGTGGGCGGCTCAATGGATGGTGCGGGCGAAGCGTGAGCACACGCGCAAGCTTTGGATGCTGACCAGCGTCATCGTGAACCTGGGCATGCTCGGCTATTTCAAGTACGGCGGCTTCCTACTCAATAATTTCGTCGCGATCGCCGGGTCGCTCGGCATCATCTACCACCCCCCGGGCTGGGACATCATCCTTCCGGTCGGCATCAGCTTTTATACTTTTGCAACACTGTCCTACACGCTGGACGTGTACCTCAGGCGCTCCAAGCCGGCGGGACGCTTCCTTGACTACGCGCTGTTCGTGACCTTCTTCCCGCATCTCGTCGCGGGACCGATCATGCGCCCGACCGAGCTGGTGCCGCAGTTCCAGGAGCCGCGGCAGGCCAAGCCCAACCAGATCGCGTTCGGCCTGGCTTTGCTGACGCTGGGCCTGTTCCAGAAGGTGGTGCTGGCGGACGGGTTCCTCGCCCCAGTGGTCGAGGCGGTCTACGACGCCCACGGGCAGGCGCCCGGAATGCTCGACGCGTGGGTCGCGACACTGGCCTTCGCCGGGCAGATCTTCTGCGATTTCGCGGGCTATTCGACCTCGGCGATCGGCGTGGCCTTGTGCCTCGGCTTCGCGATGCCCGACAATTTCCGCTTTCCCTATGGAGCGGTCGGTTTCTCCGACTTCTGGCGGCGCTGGCACATCACTTTGTCGAGCTGGCTTAGGGACTATCTCTACATCCCGCTCGGGGGGAACCGCCACGGGCCGGCGCGAACCTATGCGGCGCTGATGGGGACAATGCTGCTCGGCGGTCTTTGGCATGGCGCCAACTGGACGTTCGTCGTCTGGGGCGGCCTGCACGGCCTGTACCTGTCGGTCGAACGCTGGCTGAAGGCCCGCTTCAAGGGAGTGACTCCAGGCCGCGTCGCCATGCTCGGCCTCGCGCTTCTGACCTTCCTCCTCGTCAACATCACCTGGGTGTTCTTCCGCGCGAAGACCTTCGCCGGAGCGGGCGTGGTGCTGAAGGGCATGGCGGGAATGCAGGTCAAGCCAGAGCCGCTGATCGCCGCGGGTCCGATGATCATTGCACTGGTCATCGTGTCCGCGATTTTCGGAACCCATCTCACCATGCGCGGCACGACGCTGGAGGCCGTGATCGAAAAGACGCCGGCAGTCGCGATCGCCGGAATTTGGACTTTGTTGTTGTTCGCCGTGATCATCGAGCAGGGGCAGGGCAGTGCCTTCATCTATTTCGCATTCTAAAGCGCACAAAGCCGAAGTCCGGGGCCTGCGCGAAGGCGCGCTGCCGGCGGGCCTCAGGCAAACCGCGGCCAACCGGCCCGGTCAGGCGCAGCCGGTGCCCACCCGCGACATCCCGACCCAACCCTGGGTGAAGATCGGCGCCGCGGTGTTTCTCATGGTCACGCTGCTGACCAGCGCGTGGGAGTGGAATGCGCGTACCAACCTCGGCCTTCGCGCTGGCGACATCGACGACAGCCCCCAGGCATGGGCGGAACAGCGGCGCCTCGCCGATGCTGCGCCGGTTGCGATCGTCGGCGACAGCCGCATCCTCTTCGATACGGATCTTGCGCGCTTCCAGCAGCTGACCGGAGTCCGCCCGATCCAGACGGCAATCGTCGGAACCACCGGACGCGCGTTGCTCGAAAGCTATGCCAACGATCCCAAGTTCCATGGGCTGCTGATTGTCGGTCTGGCGGATCTTCCTTACTTCCGTCCAGTGGGCGTTGGCGTAGGCGGTCCGTATCTCAAGAGTTTCAACAAGAACGATAAGCCATCGCAGCTGACCGGATTGTGGATCGATCGTTGGCTGCAACGATACCTCGCCTTCATGGACGCCGATTACCGACTTAGCCGTATGCTGCCGCGGTTCGACCACGGCTGGCGCAAAGGGGTGGACAGCCCCTACGAGGACGTGTGGAAGATCTCCGAAACGTTTGACCAGCGGCAGTACTTCATGTGGGATCGGATTGAGGTGCCGGGGTATTTGCAGCAGCATGCGCGTCACGCGTGGAACCTGTTCAAGGGTCCGCCTCTTCCGCCATTCATTGCCCGCAATGTCATCGCCCGAAGCGCCGAAGCGGTGCGGCGCATTCGAGCGCGCGGCGGTGATGTCATCTTTATCCGGCCGCCGGACGCCCCAGAAATCCGCGTCGTCGAAGAAAAGCGCCTTCCGAAGGTGATAGGCTGGAATGCGTTGCTCGCGGGGACCCATGCGCACGGCATCCACGCCGACGATCTTCCGCAGGCGCAAAATCTCGTCGTTCCGGAATGGTCTCACCTCAGCCGCAAGTGCGCGACGGTTTTCACGGATGCTTACGTGCGGCGGTTGGTGCAGCTCACGCCGCGGTTGAAGCTTCAGCCAAACGCACCGCCGCCGCTCGACCGTTCCTACTGCATGCCGGCGAAGATCGCGTCACTGTAGCTCGCCGCCGAGCTTCGCCGAGAGGGATTGCGCCTCGGCCGCCGAGCGGCAGGCGATGAAGATCGTGTCGTCGCCGCAGATGGTGCCGACGATCTCGTCGATCTCCGAATTGTCGAGCGCCACGCCGACAAGATGCGCCGATCCGGGCGGAGTCTTGATCACGACGAGATTTGCCGCCGGTTCGACCGAGCGCACCCAGTCGCGGAACACGGATGCCACGCGCGGGGAAAAGCCCGCGCTTGCGACGTCGGCAAGCGCGTAGACCAGCTGGCCTTGGCGGCGGACCTTGACAGCGCCAAGCTGCTCGAGGTCGCGGGAGATGGTCGCCTGCGTGACGACAAATCCGAGGGAACCTAATTGCTCGGCAAGCTCTTCCTGACTCGACAGCGTGCTCCCGCGGATCAGGTCCGCGATTGCCCGTTGCCGGCGGTCCTTCAGATCGGTCATGCGCATGAATATGCATCTACTTGCATAAATATGCAATCCGGTGGATAGGAGCCGCCCCATGATTCGGACGGCCATCCTTGGAGCTTCGGGCTATGTCGGCGGCGAGCTGCTGCGGCTGATTGCCGCGCATCCGCAGCTTACGGCGACGCGCACGTTCGGCGAGAGCAAGGCGGGGCAGAAGCTCGGCACCGTGCACCCGCATCTTGCGGCGGCCTATCCCGATGCGACGGTCGAGAAGTTCGACGGGGCGCTTGATGACATCGACCTGATGTTTGCCGCGCTTCCGCACGGCCATAGCCAGCGGATCGCGGCGGCGATTCTCGAAAAAGGCGTAACCTTCGTCGATCTCGGCGCGGATTTCCGGCTCGACGATGCAGCGACATACGAGCGCTGGTACGGCCACGCTCACGAGGCGCCGGAGCTTCTTGGCAGCTTCGTCTACGGCATTCCCGAGCTCAACCGCGACACCATCAGGGACGCCAAGGCGGTCGCTGCCGCGGGATGCTATGCGACGGCCGCAATCCTGGCGCTGAAGCCGCTGGTTGATGCCGGGCTCGTAAAGCCGGGAGGTTTGATCGTGGACGCCGCGTCCGGCGTCAGCGGCGCCGGCCGTGAGGCCAAGGAGTCGACCGGCTTCAGCACCGTCGATGGAAGCTTCTCGGCGTACGGCCTTTTGAGCCACCGTCATACGGCCGAGATGGAAATGGCGATTGGTGGGACGGTCCTGTTCACGCCGCATCTGGTGCCGATGACGCGTGGCATCCTCGCCACCTGTTACGGTGAGGCGACGGGCGCATTCGATCCTCTGGAAGTGCTTCGGAATTCTTATTCGAGCGAGCCGTTCGTCAACGTCACCGACCAGCCGCCCGCGACCAAGTGGGTGACGGGTTCCAACGGAGTCCAGCTCACCGCCCGCTACGACGAGCGAACGGCTCGCGTCCTCGTGCTTTCCGCCATCGATAATCTCGGCAAGGGCGCGGCGGGACAGATGATCCAGTGCGCAAATCTCATGCTCGGCCTCGATGAGACGGCCGGGCTTACGACGATCGGAGTTTACCCATGAGCGTGACTGCCGCCGAAGGTTTCGTTGCAGCCGGCTGCCACGCCGGAATCAAGCGGCGCAAGTTCGACATGGCGATGCTCGCCACCGAAGATTTGCAGCCGGTGCCTTGCGCAGCGGTGTTCACGCAGAACAAGTTCGCTGCGCCGCCAGTCGAGCTCGACCGAGCGACCTTGCAAGCGAACGGCGGCAAGGCGGTCGCGATCATCGTCAACTCGGGCAACGCCAATGCCGGCACCGGAAAGCCCGGTTACAAGGATGCGCAGCTGATGGCCGCGGCGACCGGTGAAGCGCTGCAGATTGCCAACAGCCATGTATTGGTCTGCTCGACCGGAATCATCGGAACTCCGCTGCCGATGGAACCGATCATGAGCCACGTGCCCAAGCTCGCGAAGAAACTCGCGGTCGACGGGGCTCATGATGCCGCGCGCGGCATCCTTACCACCGATCATCAGGCGAAGGAGGTGGTGATCAAGGGCTCGACATTCACGCTCGGCGGGATGGCCAAGGGCTGCGGGATGATTGCGCCGAACATGGCGACGATGCTCGCCTTCCTCACCACCGATGCCGACGTGCCGCGCTCGGTGATGCAGAAGGCGCTGAAGGCAGCGTCCGATGCCACGTTCAACACGCTGAACGTGGATGGTGCCACGTCGACCAACGACACGGCGATTCTGCTCGCGTCGGGAAAGCGCGGAAAGGCCGATCATGACGAGTTTGCGAATGCCGTGCTCGCCGCTTGCCGCGATCTCACCATGCAAATGGCGCGTGACGCCGAGGGGATGACGCGCATGGCGCACCTCACCGTCGCCGGGGCGCGCAGCAACGAGGAAGCGCGGATCGCGGCGAAGAACATCGTCGAGAACAATCTGGTCAAGTGCAGCTGGTACGGCGGCGACCCTTATTGGGGCCGGCTGATGGCGGCGGCAGGGTCGGCAGGCGTCGATCTCAACGTCGCGAAATCCTACGTCGCCTATGGCGGCATCAAGGTCGCTGAAGGCGGCGTGGGCATCGACCACGACGGCACAGCGCTCGCCGAGCACATGATGGGCGACGAGGTCCAAATCGAGGTCCATCTCGGCGCGGGCCACGGCACTGCCAAGATGATCGGGATCGACCTCGGGCCGGGCTACATCAAAGAGAATAGCAAGACCTCATGAACCGGAACCTGTTGGATGGAGTTTCGCTGACTCCCGTTCAGACCGCGCGAGTGCTCGTCGAAGCGCTCCCGTACATCCGTGAATTTGCAGGAAAATCGATCGTCGTGAAGCTCGGCGGAGCGGCGATCGACCGCGAGAGCGATCTCGCACTTGCGCAGGACGTGCTCCTGCTTCGAAGCGTCGGCGTCCGCTGCGTGCTGGTGCACGGCGGCGGGCCGCAGGTCGACGTGATGCTCCGCCGTGTCGGAAAGGAGCCGGAGTTCAAGGATGGCCTGCGGGTAACAGACGCCGAGACGCTCGAGATCGTCCGCATGGTGTTGGTCGGAAAGATCAACCGCGACCTCGTGGCGACGATCAACAGCCAGGCCGGCGAAGAGCCCGTCGCCGTCGGCGTGTCGGGCGAGGACGCAGGCTTGTTGACCGTGACTCCGGCGGACTCGGCGTTCGGCTTCGTTGGCAACGTGACCCAGGTGCGTGCCGAACTGATCCACCGCCTCCTCGACGATGGCCTGATGCCTGTGATCTCGACGGTCGGCGCAAACGGTGATGGTCACCCCTACAACGTCAACGCTGACGAAGCCGCGCGGGCTATCGCCGTCGCGATGAAGGCGGAGAAGATCGTCTATTTGACTGCGGTCCCCGGCCTCCTCGAAGATCCGAAGGATGAGAGCACGCTGATTCCCCGCCTGACCTCGGCGGAGCTGCGCGAGCGCTTGCAACATGAAAGCGTGGGCAAAGGCATGATCCCGAAGCTCAAGGCGTGCGCCGACGCGGTCGACCAGGGCGTCGGCTATGCCCACATCATCGACGGGCGCGTGCCGCATTCGCTGTTGATCGAGCTCCTGACCGTCCACGGCGTCGGGACGATGATCCGGAAGGAGAAGAGCTGGTGAGGCACCTGCTATCGATCCGCGACCTCACCGCGTCGGACGTGGACTGGATACTCGCCGCCTCCGAACAGCCGGCGCCGCGTGTACTCCACGACAAGGGCGTCGCGCTTTACTTCGAGAAGCCGAGCGCACGCACCCGCAATTCGATGGAGATGGCGACCGCGCAGCTTGGCGGTCATCCGGTCTATATCCAGAAGGACGAGCTCGGGATGGGGACGCGCGAGAGCGTCCCCGACGTGACCCACACGCTCGCCTGCTATCACGCGATCATTGCCGGGCGCGTGTTCGATCACGGGCTGCTCGAGGAAATGGCGCGCGTGAACGCCGCGCCAGTGCTCAACATGCTCTCAGGGAGTGATCATCCGCTGCAGGCGCTCGCCGACCTCCTCACGGTCAAGCAGATGCTCGGGCGGCTCGAAGGCGCGAAGCTCGCGTTTATCGGCGAGGGCAACAATGTATCGCGCTCGCTCGCCGAAGCCTGCGCTCTCGTCGGCGCCGAATTCACCATCGCAAGCCCCGAAGGCTACGGTCTCGGCAATGCGCCCGATGTGCGTCAGCTTACCGACCCCGCGGAAGCTGTTGAAGGCGCCGACGTGGTCTACACCGACGTCTGGGTGTCGATGGGCGGCGAGGACAGCGAGGAGCGCCGCGCCGCGTTCGAGCCTTACCAGGTGGACGAGGCGCTGATGGCGCTCGCACCGAACGCCCGATTCCTGCACTGCCTGCCCGCGCATCGCGGTCAGGAAGTCACCGCGCCCGTCATCGACGGAGCGCGTTCGGCGGTGTGGCGGCAAGCCGAAAATCGAATGCACACGGCGCGCGGCGCCATGCTCTGGTTGTTGGAAGGCAAATGACGAACAAGAAAATGAAGGTTGTGCTCGCTTATTCGGGCGGGCTCGACACGTCGATCATCCTCAAGTGGCTGCAGACCGAGTACAACGCCGAGGTCGTGACTTTCACGGCCGATCTCGGCCAGGGTGAGGAGGTCGAGCCGGCGCGGCGCAAGGCCGAGATGCTCGGCGTGCGGCCGGAGAACATCTTCATCGAGGATTTGCGTGAGGAATTCGTCCGCGATTTCGTGTTCCCGATGTTCCGAGCGAACACGCAATATGAGGGCGACTATCTGCTCGGCACGTCCATCGCGCGGCCGCTGATCGCCAAGCGCCAGATCGAGATCGCACGCAAGGTCGGTGCGGATGCGGTTTGTCACGGCGCGACAGGCAAGGGCAACGATCAGGTTCGCTTCGAGCTCGGCTATTATGCGCTGGAGCCAGACATCAAGGTCATCGCACCGTGGCGCGAGTGGCAGTTCCAGAGCCGCGAGGCGCTGCTCGACTTCGCCGAGAAGAACCAGATCCCGATTGCCAAGGACAAGCGCGGTGACGCGCCATTCTCGATCGATGCGAACCTGTTGCACAGCTCGTCAGAGGGGAAGGTGCTCGAGGATCCGGCGACCGAAGCTCCGGAATATGTCCACCAGCGGACGATCTCGCCCGAAGACGCGCCCGACAAGTCTACGGCCATCACGATCGACTTCGAGAAGGGCGACGCCGTCGCAATCGACGGCAAGAAGCTATCGCCGGCAGCGTTGCTGACCCTGCTCAACCAGCTTGGCCACGACAATGGCATCGGCCGGCTCGACCTGGTCGAGAACCGCTTCGTGGGGATGAAGTCGCGCGGCGTTTACGAGACTCCGGGAGGCACAATCCTTCTCGCTGCCCATCGCGGCATCGAGAGCATCACGCTCGACGGCGGCGCGATGCACCTCAAGGACGAGTTGATGCCGAAATATGCGAGCCTGATCTACAACGGCTTCTGGTTCGCGCCCGAGCGCGAGATGCTCCAGGCCGCGATCGACAAGAGCCAGGAGCATGTTTCGGGCCGGGTCACGATGAAGCTCTACAAAGGCAATGCGACGGTAATCGGCCGCGAGAGTGCGGAATCACTCTACGACCAGGATCTTGTGACTTTCGAGGAGGGCAGCGGAAGTTACGATCACCGCGACGCGGCGGGGTTCATCCGGCTGAATGCGCTGCGGCTACGCACCATTGCGCAGCGAAAGAACCGGCTAAAGTCCTAGCGCTTCCTTTGCCGCGGCAATCTGCTCGCGTGCGCGTGCCGGAGCAGTGCCGCCGTAGCTCGTGCGGCTGCGTACGGACGCGTCGACGCTGAGCACATCGAAGACCCGCTGATCGATGCGTTCATCGATTGCTTTCAATGAATCGAGCGGCAAATCGGCAAGGTCGCAGCCGCGTTCCTCCGCCGCTTTCACGGCGCGCCCCGTGATGTGGTGCGCCTCGCGGAACGGCACGTCGGCTTCGCGCACCAGCCAGTCGGCGAGGTCGGTGGCCGTCGAATAGCCCTGTGACGCCGCAACGCGCATGCGTTCCGGAACGAACTCGACCGTCTCGACCATTCCGGCGAGCGCCTCGAGCGACAGCATCAGCAGGTCGCGAGCCTCGAACACCGGTTCCTTGTCGTCCTGCATGTCCTTCGAATAAGCGAGCGGAAGGCCTTTCATCGTCACCATCAGCGAGGTAAGCGCGCCAACGATGCGCCCGCTGTGCCCGCGCACCAGTTCGGCGGCGTCGGGGTTGCGCTTCTGCGGCATGATCGACGAGCCGGTTGAGAATTGGTCGGACAGCTTCACGAAGCCGAACGGCGCGCTCGCCCAGATGATTAGTTCTTCGCAGAGCCGCGACAGGTGCAGGCTGCACTGCGCGGCGGCCGACAGATAATCGAGTGCGAAGTCGCGGTCGGAAACGCTGTCGAGGCTGTTGGCGGTCGCGCGGTCGAATACGAGCGCATCGGCAGTCCTTTCGCGGTCGATCGGGAACCCAGTGCCGGCAAGCGCCGCCGATCCCAGTGGGCTTTCATTCATCCGTGCGCGTCCGTCACTGAAGCGCGATACGTCTCGACGGAGCATCTCGTAATAGGCCATCAGATGGTGGCCCAGAGTGATCGGCTGCGCAACTTGGAGATGTGTGAAGCCGGGCATGACCGTTTCGGCATGCTCATCGGCGCGCTCGACCAGCGCGCGTTGCAGATTGCGGACCGCGTCGACAGCTTCATCGCAGGCATTGCGCACCCACAGCCGGAAATCGGTCGCGACCTGATCGTTGCGCGAGCGCGCTGTGTGCAGGCGCCCCGCAGCCGGGCCGATCAGCTCGGCGAGGCGGCTCTCGACCGTCATGTGGATGTCTTCGAGCTCCAGGCGCTCGGGAACGCCGTCGCGCTCATATTCCGCTGCAATCTGGTCCAATCCTTCGAGGATCGCCGCTGCATCGCCTTCGGAAATGATGCCCTGTTCGCGCAGCATGGCCGCATGCGCCTTCGAGGCCGCGATATCCTCGCGCCACAGGCGCTTGTCGAACCCGATCGACGCATTGATGCGCGTCATCAACTCGTCCGGCTTCGTCTCGAACCTGCCGCCCCATGTGCGCTGTGAAGGCTTCTCGTCTGCCACGCCCGCGCGTTGCCACGCGTGCGGCAGGGAATCAAACAAGGAGGTGGCGCACCCGACAGGATTCGAACCTGTGGCCTTTGCCTTCGGAGGGCAACGCTCTATCCAGCTGAGCTACGGGTGCGTGAGGGGCGACTTAGCGACGGGCGTCTTCAGCGGCAAGGCACGAGAAAGCCTTTCAGCGCAGCGTGAAGCTGCTGCCGCGCCGAGCCGACGATCATGCCGACATGGCCGGAAGCGATCGCGATCACGTCACCACTGGCGACCGTTTGCGGCGGGGCGATGAGGTCGCGCTCGGCTGTGAGGTGCAGGGCAGGCACGGCAAGTCTGTCAATGACCGCGCGGCCGGCGACCTGCCACCGGCAGGAACCCGGAAGGTCATTTCCGAACAGCTCGTCGACCAGCTCGCGCGCCGCAGGATAGGGCAGGGGTTCGCCTTCGTTCGCCCATTCCTCGAGCTCGATGAAACGTCGCGCATCGTTGCCTGCGGGGTCCCGCTGTCCGAACTCGGCGAACTTTCGAACGGTTCGTTCCGGATCGAGCGACCAGAAGGCCGCCTGTAGCACCTCCATCGGCAGGGCGCCGAGCGCTTGCGCCGCCGTTTGCGAGTGTTGCCACATGTCCTGCAGCGCACGTTTCGAGGTCGCTGGATAGCGGGCGAAATTCCACGGCGTGGCCAGCGTGACGACACGCTCGACCGGTGCGACGTTGGCGGCCGCAATCGCCATCGTGCCGCCCAGGCAGTAGCCGACCAGCGCGACAGGCTCGCCGAGCTCACGCAGCAACGGCAGCAGCAATTTTTCGACGTGCCCAGCGACGGTGAGTTCGGTGCGCTCGTCCGATTTGCCCCAATCCAGCAGTAGAGTGCGTCGGCCCATCCGAGCGACCGCACCTGCCAGCGACACCTCACGGTCGAGGTCAAGGATCCGCGGCGGGTTGATGAGCGACGGAACAAGCACCGCTGGCGGCCCGCTCCCGCCATGGTCGCGCAACGATGCACCGCGGACGCGCGAAACTTCGGGCCTGGGCGGCGGCCGCTCGCGCCGCGGCGCCTGCTCGTAGGCTCGCAAACCCGCTAGCGCTGCAGATGCAAGCTCCGGCTCGCGCGCGGAAACCTCCCGTACCAATTCGAGAAACAGCGGCAGAGGCCGTGGCGCGCGTTCATGTTGCAGTGCACTATGCTCCGGTAGTAAGCCGCCGCTCGAGCTCGGGGATTTGTTCATGGCGAAGAATAGCGGAAAGGTGACAATCAAAAAGTACGCGAACCGGCGGCTTTATGACACCGAAAGCTCGACCTACATCACGCTCGACCGTCTTGCGCAAATGGTGCGCGAAGGCCGTGAGTTCGAAGTCGTCGACGCGAAGACCGGCGACGATATCACCCGGCAGGTGCTGACCCAGATCATCGTCGAGGAGGAGGCGCGTGGTTCGACCATGCTTCCCTTGAACTTCCTCAAGCAGCTCATCGGCCTCTACGGCAACTCGATGCAGAATTTCGTGCCGCAATATCTCGAAGCGGCAATGGACGCCTTCCAGCGCAATCAGACGGCGGCGCGCGATGCATTCGGCGCGAACATGTTCGCCGACCTCGCCAAGCGCAACATGGCGATGTTCGAGGATGCGAGCCGTGCGTTTAGCGGGAAGGGCAAGGCCGAAGCGAAGCCGGCCAGCAGCGACATCGAGCAACTGAAGGCGGAGCTCGCCGCGCTGCAGGCCAAAGTCGACAAGCTGAGTCGCTGATCAACATGCGATTGACGATTGCTGCAGCGCTCGCGCTGATTGCCACCTCACTGTCCGCACAGACGACGCAAACGGTACCGGATCTTTCCACCGCAAAGCCGATCGATGGCAGCTGGAGCTATGCTGCGACGAGCGACGGCAGCGAAGCGACGTTCGTAAACGTCGGCGGCGCTCCGCAATTGTGGGTGAGCTGCACGCGCTCGACGCGGCAGGTCAGCATCGCCAAGGCGGCGACGGCCGCCGCGCCCTTCATTGCTGTTTGGACCAGCTCCCAAAGCCGAAGCATTCCCGCCAGCTTCAATCCCACGACGGGTCGTTTGACGATCCAGCTCGGGGCGAGCGATTCGCTTCTCGATGCGCTGTCGAATAGCCGCGCCCGACTGGGATTCACGGTCGGTAGCGAGCCGCCGCTCGTGGTGCCGGCGTGGGCCGAACCTGCGCGCGTTATCGAGGATTGCCGCGCCTGAGCGGCGCGAAGGCAAAGAGTTTGCCGAAATTTCACGCAACTACAAGTCTTGCACTTATTGAAACCATGAATCATCTTTGAGGCTGCTTCAACGCAGCGAAAGGAGGTGATCCGATGTCTCATGGTTCAGCAGGGAGGTCGGAAAGGGGTGTTCGTAGGCCCTAAAAGCTGACGAACGGCCACATCTCCGGCCGCTGACCATGTCGAAGGGCATCGCTGCGTGACGCGGCGGTGCCCTTTAACATTTCTGGAAATTGCAATGCGGAATCGCCGCACTTCCACGGTCATTCGGGAACCGTTACAGCCTTGAAGTGTCTTTTCGTGAACGGAGGAAAAGAGCCATGGCCAAATCCGCACGTAAGAGTAGTTCTCGGTCTTCTTCAAAGAGCACATCGTCGAGGGGCGGCAGCACCGACACTGTCGACAAGCTCGCCAAGGCAGCGATGAGCAAGGAAATGCTCGCGGCTGGTCTCGCCGCAGCGGCTGCAGCAATCAGCGCAAGCCCGAAGGCGCGCCGCGCGATCCGCGATGCAGGGCTCGATGCCGCCGATACAGCATCGCAGGCCGCGACGAACGTGATGGCGAGTGCAACCAAGCTTGGTTCCCTAATCGCCGAAGCGGTCGCCGAGGCGGCGCAGCGGGTCATGACCGGCAAATGGTCGATGGAAGGAACCGCGAGCTCCAGCTCGGGTGGAAGCTCCGGATCGTCATCGGGTTCGAGCCGCAGCAGCGCAGCGAACAAGTCGGGCGGCGCGCGCAAGCCTTCGGCGAAGCGGTCGACGGCGAAGCGCTCAACAGCCAAGCGCAGCACCGCTAAGTCGACCTCGACGCGGGCCAAGTCGTCAAGCGGCGGAACGAGCCGCTCCTCCGCGGCGCGCAAACCGGCGGCGAAGAAGTCTAGCGGAGCAGCGAAGTCGCGCAGCACATCCGCGCGTTCGCGGAGCACGTCCTCGCGCAAGCGCGGGTCCAGCTCTCGCGGCCGCGGCGGCTCGTCAGGTGGCGGGAGCTCCGGCGGCGGCGCGGGCGGAGGCGGCGCGGGCGGAAACGCTTAAGCCGCGCGGTCCTCGAACTGAAGGCGCGCGAGCCGCGCATAAAGGCCGCCGCGGGCGTTGAGGCTCGCGTGCGTGCCTTCCTCGACGATTCGGCCCTCGTCCATCACGACGATCCGATCGGCTGCACGCACTGTGGCGAGCCGATGTGCGATGACGATCGTCGTCCGATGCTCCATCAGGCGGTCGAGCGCGTCCTGGACCAGCCGCTCGCTCTCCGCGTCGAGCGCTGAGGTAGCTTCATCGAGAAGCAGCAAGGGAGCATCGCGGAGGAGCGCGCGAGCAATGGCGATGCGCTGGCGCTGGCCGCCCGACAGGCGCGCGCCGCCTTCGCCCATATAGGTGTCGAGCCCTTCGGGTAATGCGCGCAAGAAATCCTCGGCATTAGCGTCGCGCGCGGCTTGCCACAGCTCGTCCTCGCTCGCGTTCCAATTGCCATAGCGGAGGTTGTCGCGCGCCGATGCGGCGAAGATCACCACCTCCTGGGGCACGAGCGCGATGCGTTGCCGGACGTCGGCGGGATCGGCGTCCTTGAGGTCGACCCCGTCGAGCAGCACGCGGCCGGTCTGCGGATCGTAAAAGCGTTCGGCGAGCTGGAAGATCGTCGTCTTCCCGGCGCCCGACGGACCGACGAGCGCCAGCCGCTCGCGCGAGCGGACGCTGAGGTTGAAGTCGTTGAGCGCGCTCGTCTCCGGCCGCGTCGGATAATGGAACGTCACATTTTCGAACGCGAGCGTGCCGAGCGGAGGCTCTGGTAAGTTCTTCGGCTGCGCGGGAGCCCGAATCTCAGCTTCGGCGTGGAGCAGCTCTCCCAGCCGCTCGGACGCACCCGAAGCACGCAGAAGATCGCCATAGACTTCGGACAAATTGCCGAGACCGCCCGCGAGCAGGCCGCCGTAAAGGACGAATGCGGCGATGGTTCCGCCCGTCATCCGGCCGGCTGAAACGTCGATCGCGCCGAGCCAGATCACTGAGACGATCGCGCTGAACATAAGGACGATCGCAATGCCGGTCATCAACGCGCGCACGCGCATCCGGCGCTTGGCCGTCTCGAACACGCGCTGGACCGCATCGGAGAAGCGGGCCGCCTCGCGGCCTTGCTGGTTGAAGGCCTGGACGATCTTCATCGCGCCAAGCACTTCGCTGGTGACGGTGCCAACGTCGGCAATCCGGTCCTGGCTCTTGACCGAGATGGTTCTCACCCTGCGCGCGAGGAGAATGATCGGGACCATCACGACCGGCACGCCGAGCATCATCAGGCCGGCGAGCTTCGGGGCCAGCGCGAACATGATGACGATGCAGGCGAGGGCCATGATCGTGTTGCGAAGCGCAACCGAGATCGTCGTGCCGACTACCTGCTCGATAATGGTGGTGTCGACGGTCAGGCGGGAAGTGATTTCCGCCGGCCGGTTCTCCTCGAAGAACCCCGGGGACAGGCGCAGCAAGTTGCGGTGCACGGCGAGGCGGATGTCGGCGACCGTCCGCTCACCCAGCCAGGAGACAAAATAATATCGGAAGGCGGTCGCGACCGCCATGACGACTACCACGCCGAGGAGTCCTTCGAACCACTTCGCGATGTGCTGCGGCCCGCCGCCGCCTGCGGCAAAGCCTTTGTCGATGACCAGCTTGAACCCGTAGGGAATTGAGGTCGCCGCCGCTGCCGCGATCAGCAAGGCGAAGGCTGCGCAGGCAATTCGGCCGGGATATTGTGTCGCAAAGCCCCACACCATTCGCAGGTTCCGGATCGACCGTCCTTTGGGGCGGCTTGGAGCATTGATGGCCATGGCACCCTCTATCAGCGGGGCGGCGCTGTCTCAAATGGCTGCTTTGGACATGGGTAGTTTGCGCAAGCTCGGAAGCGGTTGCCAGTCGTGGAATAGATCGTAGTAAATGCTGGTTTAACGAATCGCCTTGCGAGTAGACTCATGTCCGCGGATGAAAACCAGGTAAGACACAGCTTCGCCGAGCTCCTATCGGAGTTGACCGACAGCGATCTGGTCATCGAGGCGACAGGGAGCTCGGCGGGAGGCCGGACTCCGCAGCTCGCTCAAGTCGACAAGCTCCGAAGCGCCGTGGAAGCGTCGTACAAGGCGCTCGCCGGTTCTGCTCAAGTCGACTTTTCGACGGTGGCGGTGCTGGAGGAGATCGCAAAGCATAGCCTGTCGCTGTGGCTGCGCGTCGATGTGCCTGAAAAGGCGGCCTCCGGTATCGGCGACGGCTCGCTTCTGAAGTTCCTTGCCCGCGGGACGCTTGCCATCGTCGCGTGGATGGACGGATCGCCGACGCTTCAGCTCGCCGATCTGCAGCAAGCGATCCGGGTACTCGCATGGGGGACGTCGATTACCACCCACGCTCATCCGGTCCTGCCCTCGTCGGTCCAGCTGGTCGATGCAATCGCCGCCTGGCAGGATGCGAAGGCCGCGTTCGGCGATGGGGATTCGGTCCGGATCTTCACCAACAACGGGTCGGCCGAGCTCGATCTTTCCAAGCGGATCGAGGATCCGCGGACGCTTCTGCTGGCGCGCAAGCTCGTCAACCATTCGGCAGACATGATCTTTGTCGTCGAAATGCCGGACTATCAGGGCTCCCGCGAATGGCGATTGAAACATGGCGACACGACGACGATCGCTTATTGCGATCCCGGCACTTTGCTCGACAAGTTCTACAAGCGTGAGCTCGACATCCGGCCGGGCGATGCGCTCCGCTGCAAGGTCGATCTCGAGACCTCCTATGGCCCCGATCATGAGGTGCTGACCGAGCGCTTCCGGATCGTCGAAATCGTCGAGTTGCTACCGGCTTCGAAAGCAGGCGGGGAGCCCGAGGCGGTACGCCCCGAGCGATCAACCGAGCGCTCGGCCTTTCCCGAGCTGGAGTCGACCAACTCCTAGCCTGCTCTAATCAGGGCAAAATTTTTGCACCGCAACATAAGCTTGCCACGGGAGCAAAGGCCCGCCACATCTGTTGTCCATGTGAGGCAGAAGATGAGGTTCGATGCTCTACGACGCCTATGAAGTGCAGCGTTCGCTTCTCGCAAGTGCGAGCAAGCTTGCAGGTCTGGGCGCTGGATGGTTGAACAACCCCAACAATCCGTGGGGTTACAGTGCAATGGGCCCGGTGGTCGCAGCGGGCCTCCAGGTCTTCGCCGATGCCGCCGCGCCGCACGGTAAACCGGCCTTCGGCATCGACACTGTCAAAATCGGCCGTAAGCAGGTTCGGGTTGACGAACAGATCCTACTTCGAAAGCCGTTCGGTCAACTCAAGCATTTTGCCAAGAATGGTCACGACGAGGGACCTCGTTTGCTCATCGTCGCGCCGATGTCCGGCCACTACGCGACGCTTCTGCGCGGCACTGTCGAACGCCTGTTGCCGAGCTTCGATGTCTACATCACCGACTGGCGCGACGCGAAGCTGGTGTCGCTGTCGGACGGCAGCTTCGACCTGGACGATTACGTCGATTATCTGATCGAGTTCCTCGAGACGATCGGCGAGAAGACGGGCGAGCGGCCGCACTTGCTTGCGGTGTGCCAGCCCGCGGTTCCGGCCTTCGCGGCGACTGCGCTGATGAATGCCGACAAGAACCGGTGGCGCCCCAAGTCGCTGACGATGATGGGCGGACCGATCGACACGCGAGAAGCGCCGACGGCGGTGAATACGCTCGCGACGCAGCGGCCATTCGCCTGGTTCGAGCAGAACGTCATCGCGACGGTGCCGATGATCTACCCGGGCGCGGGACGGAAGGTTTACCCGGGCTTCCTCCAGCTCGCGGGCTTCATGGCGATGAACCTTGGCGATCACCTCGTCAGCCACTGGGAAATGTTCAAGCACCTCGTCGTCGGCGACGAGGAGAGCGCGTCCGCGACGCAGAAATTCTACGACGAATATCGCTCGGTCTGTGACATGACCGCCGACTTCTACCTGCAGACGGTCGATGTCGTGTTCCAGCGGCACCTGCTTCCGAAGGGCCAGATGGAGCACCGCGGCCGGCTGGTGGATCCGGCGGCGATCCGCGATACTGCGCTGCTCGCGATCGAGGGCGAGCGTGACGACATATCCGGGATTGGCCAGACCAAGGCGGCGCTCGACATCGCGACCAAGTTGCCCAAGGCGAAGAAGCAGTACCTCCTCGCCAAGGATGTCGGCCATTACGGTATCTTCAACGGGCGCAAGTGGCGCGAGCGCATCGCACCGGTCGTCGAGAAGTTCATCGAAGCGAACGCCTGAGCCGAGCTCAGGCTTTTTTCATTTTGACGCCGCCAAGCATCGTAAGCGCAACCATGCTGGAGAGCGCCGCGACTGCCGCGGACACGAACATCGCGGCGTAAAAGCCGTCGAACAACTGCGTGCCCTTGCTCGCCAGCACCGATCCGAGCAGTGCAGTCGCGATGAGGCCGCCGGTGCGTGCGACCGCGCTATTGAACCCCGATGCCATCGCGACATGCTTCTCCTCGACCGAGCCGAGCACTGAAGCGGTCAAAGGCGCGACCGCGATCGTCATTCCAAGCGCCATCACCAGCAGCGCCGGAAAGGGCCCCGTCCAGTAGCTGCCTTGAGGCGAGATCAGCCGGCTGAGCGCCATCCCGATTCCGACAATGATCGGGCCGACGGTCAGCGGGATTCTCGGGCCCGTTCGCGCCGCCAGCGCACCCATGGTCGGCGAGGCGGATGTCATGAGGACGGGCAGGGGAAGCATCGCGAGTCCGGCCTCAACCGGCGAATAGCCGCCGCTGGTGATCAGCACATAGGGGATCAGCAGCATCGCCGCGCCGAATGCGCCGTAGAGCAGGAAGGTGAGGAGGTTGAGGCCCGAGAAGCAGCGGCCCTTGAACAATCCGAGCGGCATCATCGCTTGATCGGCGCGCCGAAGCTCGACCCACAAGAAGGTCCCGAGCATGACAAGTCCGAGACCGAGCGCGACTCCAGCTTCGCCGCTGAACTGCCGCGTCGCCGACCAGAGCGTCAGCGCATAGGTCAGTCCGCCCAGCCCGACGGTTGCGAGGAACGCGCCAGCATAATCGGTTCGGCCAGCGCCCGACTCGCTGCTTTCGCTGACAAAAGGCACGGCAAGCATGGTCGCGCCGATCGCTAGCGGCAGGTTGATGTAGAAGATCGCCGGCCAGCCGACCGTGCCGACGAGCCAGCCGCCGATCAGCGGAGCCACTGCTGCCGCGGCCGCTCCCGCCGCCGCCCAGATCCCGACCGCTCGCCCGCGTTTCGCGCCCGAATAAGCGGCATTCAGGAGCGCGAGGCTGTTGGGCAGAAGCAGCGCGGCGCCCACGCCCTGCGCGGCACGCGCACCGAGCAGGATCGGCAGGCTGGGCGCGAGCGCGCAGATCAATGAGGCAATGGCGAACAGGCTGGTGCCAACGATCAGCAGCCGCTTGCGCCCGAAATGGTCGCCGACCGCACCGCCGAGGAGAAGCAATGCCGACAGCGGTAGCAGATAGGCGTTGACCACCCACTGCACTTGCTGAGCGCCTGCGCCGTAGGAATTGCGGATCGCCGGCAAGGCGACGCTCATCACCGACCCGTCGACGAAGCTCAGGCTCGACGCGAGAATGCAGCAGAACAGAGTCCAGCGCGGATCGGCTTGGCGCGTCGCCCCTCCGCCGGAATCGCGGGGACTCAATCGACCCGTTCGGCGATCGCAGCTTCAACCATGTTACGCCACATGCCGGCATCGCCGACCGCTGCCTGCGCTTCGTCGGGCTCCCGCATCGTGTGCAGCACCGCGAGCGCCTGGTTCACATGCTCGCGCCAGGCGAGGTCGACCTTCTCGCTCGCGGAGGGATCGCTGCCCTCGGCGTTGCTGCTGAGCGCCGCGCCGGCGAGGACCCGGGCGACGCGTTCGACGAGCGGGCAGTTGGATTCGGGCATCGGTTCTTTCCTCCGTTGCCCTTCTAACCCGCCGCGTCAATTTCGGTTTCGGACTGCGCGGGCGGAAGGCCCGCAATCTTGCGCGCCGCATGCACCAGCTCGACCGGAAGCATCGCGACGATAGTGGTGTTGTGCTCGACCCCGATCTCGCTCAGCGTCTGCAGCCGTCGGAGCTCGAGCGCGGCAGGAACCGTGCCGATCGTTTCGGCGGCCTGTGACAGCTTGGTTGCCGCCTCCTGCTCGCCCTCGGCGCGGATGATGCGCGCACGCTTTTCGCGGATCGCTTCCGCCTCCTTCGCGATCGCGCGCTGCATCTGCTCAGGGATGTCGACGTCCTTCACCTCGACGGAGTCGATCTCCACGCCCCACTTGAGCGATGCTTCGCGCAGCAGTTGCTGCAGCCGCTGATTGATCGACACGCGATCCTTCAGCATGTGGTCGAGGTCGCTCTGGCCGATCGCGTCACGAAGCGCGGTCTCGGCAGCCTGGACGGTCGCAGCCATCCAGTTCTCGACCGAGTTCACGACCTGGATCGGCGATTCAGCACGGAACCACAGGACGGCATTGACGCGGACCGCGACGCCGTCGCGCGTGATCGTCTCCTGCGTTTCGAGCTGATAGGTGATGATGCGCGTATCGACCTTCACGACCCGGTCGACGAACGGGATCAGCCAGTACCAGCCCGGACCCTTCATTTCACCGAGGCGGCCGAGGCGGAACAGCACGGCGCGCTGATATTCTCGGTTGATCCCGAAGCTCTTCAGCGCTGTGATCAACACGAACAGCAGAACTATGGCGAGTACGCCGAAAATGACGGGCATCGAAGCTCTCCAGGAGAGTTACGAATACCCCTATAGCACTTCGAATAACCCCGCCGCACCCATTCCGCCGCCCACGCACATGGTGACGACGACGTAGCGCACGCCTCGGCGCTTGCCCTCGATCAGCGCGTGGCCGGTCATTCGAGCACCGCTCATGCCGTAGGGGTGGCCGATCGAGATTGAGCCGCCGTCGACGTTCAGACGGTCCTCAGGAATACCAAGCTGCTCGGCGCTGTAGATCACCTGCACCGCGAAGGCTTCGTTCAGCTCCCACAGCCCGATGTCGTCGACCTTGAGGTCGAAGCGCTTCAAGAGCTTGTTGACGGCGTCGATCGGGCCAATGCCCATCTCATCCGGCTCGGTGCCGGCAACCGCCATTCCAACGTAGCGTCCCATGGGCGCTAGCCCGCGACGCTCGGCTTCCTTTGCCTCCATCAGGATCGAGGCCGAGCTTCCGTCGGAAAGCTGGCTGGCATTGCCGGCGGTGATCGACGTGTCGGGGCCGAGCACGGGGTTGAGGCCGGAGAGGCCCTCGAGCGTGGTGTCGGCGCGGTTGCCCTCATCCTTCGCAAGGGTGACTTCCTTGTGCGAAACTTCGCCGGTCTCCTTGTCCTTGACCATCATCATTGTGGTTACCGGCACGATCTCGGCGTCGAAGCGGCCGGCCGCCTGCGCAGCAGCCGTGCGCCGCTGGCTCTTCAGCGCATATTCGTCCTGCCGGTCGCGGCTGATTCCATAGCGCTTCGCCACCGTCTCGGCGGTCTGGAGCATCGGCATGTAGACATGCTTGTGCATGGCGATCAGCGACGGATCAGGCGCGATCCGCATCTCGGGTGTCTGGACCATGCTGATCGAATCCTGGCCGCCGGCCGCGACCACTTCCATTTTGTCGATGATGATCTGCTTGGCCGCGGTGGCGATCGCCATCAGCCCGGACGAGCACTGCCGGTCGATGGTCATGCCGGAGACCGAGACCGGGCAGCCGGCGCGGAGCGCGACCTGCCGCCCGATATTGCCGAACTGCGTGCCCTGGGTGAGCACAGCGCCCCAGACGACATCGTCGATCTCGCCCGGATCGATTCCCGCGCGCTCGATCGCAGGCTTCAGCGACAGCGATCCGAGCGTCGGCCCGAGAGTCGCATTGAATGCGCCCTTGTAGGCGCGGCCGATCGGAGTCCGGGCGGTTGAAACGATTACGGCGTCGCGCATCAAAAACTCCTCAAGTGAACATAAGGCCGAGCCAAACCGCGTTCAGCGCGGGCTTGCCCTCGTTCTCTATTTCCACCGTCACGATGTGGCGGAACAGCCATTGCCCCGGCGCCTTCTCCTCAAGCGAGTCAAGCGTGAACCGCCCCCGGACGCGCTTTCCCGACTTGACCGGCGCGAGGAAGCGGACCCGGTCGAGACCGTAATTGACCGCCATCTTGACGCCGTCAGGGACCAGCATCGCTTCGGCGGCCATGCGTGACAGCAGGGACAAGGTCAGGAAGCCGTGGGCGATGGTTCCACCGAACGGCGTCTTCGCCGCAGCCGCCGCGTCGACATGGATGAACTGCCGGTCCTCGGTCGCTTCGGCGAAAGCATCGATCCGCGCCTGGTCGATCATGATCCAGTCTGAAACGCCGACCTCCTCGCCCACACGATTCTTGATGTCGGTCAGGTTGGCGAGCGGCATGGCGATTGTGTAGCGTCACCGACGGAGCGAGCAAGCGTAAGGGGCGTATCATGATCTTCCACATTTCGATTTCCGCCGACGATCCTAAGCGCACGGCGAAGATGCTCGCCGAGCTTTGGCGCGGCGAGGCGTTTCCCTTCCCAATGGTCGCGAAAGGCAGCTGGGTCGCTTATGCCGGCGACGACCGTCGCTCGGCGATCGAGGTCTATCCCAGAGATACCGCGATGTACCCGACCGACCGCGCCGCCGAGGAGCGCAGCGAGCCAGTGTCGCGGCACGGACCGTTCCACGCCGCCGTCGCGACGCCCCTAAGCATCGAGGAGGTGCTGGAGATCGGCAAGCGCTACCGATGCCATACGTCGCTTTGCCAGCGCGGGCCCTGGTTCCGGGTGATCGAATTCTGGATCGACGATTGCCAGATGCTCGAAATGCTGACGCCCGAGATGCAGCAGGAATATCAGCAGCACGTCACGATCGAGAACTGGCGGGCGATGCTGCCCGAGATGTTCAAGATTACAGCCGAAGGCGAACCGGTCGAGGACGCCGAAGCGGCCTGATCACCGCACCGGCGTTGCATATGGCATGATCATCGACCCATCCGGGGCGGCCGTGAAAGTCGTCTGCGTCGGATAGGCGAATTCGAGACCATGCTCCGCGAAGGCCCTGATGATCGATATCGCGATGGCGGTCCGATCCGCGGCGACCTTGTTGGCATCGGTCGTCCGGCTGTCGAAGACCAGCTCGAAGTCGATGCTCGATGCACCGAAACACAGGATTGCGCAGCGGACGAACGTGCAGCCCTTGCGATTCTCAACCGCGGCCTTGGCAAGCGACGTCACCTTTTCGAGTTCGTCAGGCGGGGTTTGGTAGATCAGGCCGAACGGGAGCTGTGAGCGGCGTGTTCGACCACCGGCATAATTGTGGATTTCACGCTCGAGCAGCTTGGTGTTGGCCATCACGATTTGCTCGCCGTTGACGGAGCGAAGACGCGTCGTTTTAAGGCCGATCCGCTCGATCGTTCCGGTCGTCTGGTCGAACTGGATTACGTTTCCGCGTCGGAACGGCTTGTCGAACAGGATCGAAAGGGCCGCGAACAGATCCGAGAAGATTCCCTGCGCTGCAAGTCCGATGGCAATGCCGCCGATCCCGAGGCCCGCAACTAGCGCAGTGACATTCACCCCGAGGTTGTCGAGGATGACGATGATGGCAAGCGCGAAGAGCGTTACGCTGACGAGGACCCGGATGACGGCGAGCGCATTGCCGATCGACGTCTCTGACGGATCTTCGCCGGCCTTGCGCGTGATCACTCCAAGGATCAGCTCGCGGGCCCAAATGGCGCCTTGGATTGCGAAGCCGATAGTGAAAAGAATGTCGAGCAGACGCTCGATCTTGGCGGGAACGACCGCGTAGCTCGCGACCATGTCGAGCGCGGCCACGATCATGAAGAAAATGCTCGTTTTCTCGAGGACGCGCCCGATGACTCCGCGCCAATGGTGGCAATCGGGGTCGCCTGACGTCATCCATGCGCCGCCGAAGCGCAGGACGAGCATGAACAGGACAATTCCGGTCGCGACGGCAAGTCCGATGGGCAATTCCGCGGCGTTCGCGGAGAACCAGTCGATCAGCGCCTGGACGCTTTCCCGGCCGTTGCTGATCGCCTCTGCCGCGTTGCCGCCGAATTCCATCGCTTCCTAATTGCCGTTGAAACGGCGCCAATCAAGCGGCGGCCTTTTCCCTCGCCTCGGCTTTCGCTCGCGGCTTGCGTCTTCGCTTTCCGGTCCGCGCGAGAAATTCGAGCAGTCCGACCTCGGCGGTCGACAGTCTTTTCTTCCCTCGCGGCCGTTCGATGCCTCCAAGCGGATCGCGCGGGTCCTCCTTTACCGCATCGAGCAGGGCAGGGTGGACGTAGGATTTGCGGCTGATCGCGGGGGTGTTGCCGAGCGCTTCGGCGACAGGCTCGACGACTGTCTTTACGCTGATCCGCGCATCCTCGGCCTTCTTCAGCATCTGCTCGAACGCGATCACGCTCGCGCTCCAAGTCCTGAAATGCTTGGCGGTAAAGTCTGCGCCGGTTGCTTCCTTGATGTAATCGTTGACGTCGCCCGACGTGATCGGCTTGGGCTCGCCGTCGCCGTTGACGTACTGGAAGAGCATCTGCCCCGGCAGCTCCTGGCACCGCTTGCAAATCCGCTTGAGGTTCGTGTCGGTGATCTTCACTTCGTGGACGATCCCGTGCTTGCCGGTGAAGCGCATCATCAGCGCGTGCCCGGTGCGCTTGAGATGCCGGGTTCGAAGCGTCGTCGCTCCAAAGCTCTTGTTCGTCCGGGCATATTCCTCATTTCCGATGCGGATGTGCTCGGTGTCGAGAAGCCGAACGACAGCGGCAAGGACGGTTTCGCGCGAAAGATTACGACGCTTGAGGTCCTGCTCCGCCCGGCGGCGAAGCCGTGGCAGCGCCTTGCCGAACTCGAGCAGGCCTTCGTATTTCGCGCTCTCGCGCTTCTCGCGGAACTTGGCGTGGTAGCGATATTGCTTGCGGCCGCGAGCATCGATCCCGGTCGCCTGGAGATGACCGTCGGGGTCGGCGCAGAACCAGGCATTCTCATAGGCCGGCGGGAGCCCAACCGCGTTCAGCCGGTCGATCTCATTCCGGTCGGTGATGCGGTTCCCCTCGGCGTCGAAATAGGCCCAATAACGGCCCATCCTTTTGCGGCTGATTCCCGGCTCTGTGTCACTGCTGTGGCGCAACAAACTCTTCTCTCGGCTCGTTTGCGCGTTTAAGCGACCGAAAGAGGGGGTGAGTTCCTGAAGGAGTCTTGCCGATGCGGATATCCAATGCGCGCGTGTTGATTGTCGCGACTGATGGGTTCGAGGAGTGGGAGCTATTCGGGCCGCTCGAGATCCTGCGGAACCGAGGCGCCGAGGTCGTCCTTGCTTCGCTGAAGCTGGATCCGATCCAGGCGACAGTCCACGATGAGCCCGGCAAGACGATCAAGCCCGACCTCACCATCGACGATGTGATTGTCGACGACTTCGACGCGCTCATCCTTCCCGGCGGAGTCCGTAACCCCGACCAGCTCCGCCTTCACGGCAATGTCATCGCGCTCGTGCGGCTGTTCGCCGAGCAGGAGAAGCCGATTGGTGCGATTTGCCATGGCCCGTGGCTGCTCGTCGAAGCCGACCTCGTGCGCGATCGCACGGCAACCAGCTGGCCATCGATCCGGACCGACCTCCGCAACGCCGGAGCGACTGTGGTGGACGAGGCGGCGGTCACCGACGGCAACATCGTGACGAGCCGCAATCCCGACGATGTCCAAGCATTCACGGAGGCTCTAATCGACCTGGTCGAGAAAGCGCCGGAGGTCTCTACGATTCGCGAGCCGAGCGAGCTGCCCGCCTAACGGAGTTGCAACCATTGGCGCGTATCAGAACGCGCGATGGACGCGAAACTGATCGATCGCATTGAGAGCAGCGTGGAGAGCGGGGCAGCGGCGTTGCTCGGCGGCGCGATGGCTTACGCGGCTTATGGGTGGATTGCCGGATTTGCGTTCGCGCCTCAGCGGGTAGCCTACGCCCTTGGTGCCGGCGTTGCCGGCTTCGTGCTCTGCAAGCTTCTCTTGAGATCGCGCGCTCGGGCCGAGTTGAAGGTTCGGATTCCGGTCTTTGATCTCCGCGAGTTCGACGAATTCGCGCCTGACGAGTTGCTGCTTACGGAGAAGGCCGATGTCGAGCTCCTCCTGACCGAGCGGCCCGAGCTCATCCTAACCGATGCGGACAGGCTGGAGCGGGATGGCGTGCTGGTGCTCGACCACGTGCGCGCTGAGCTAGCGGTTGATTCGCGTGTGGTTCGGCTGTTTGACCGTGCTGCGATGCCGACGCCTGGAGAGCTCAAGACCCGCATCGACGGGCATATCGAACAGGGCTCCGCTGCGGCCGCTCCAATGGATGCGTCACAGGCGCTCTCGGATGCCCTTGCCGAATTGAAACGATCACTGGGCTAGTCGTCAGCGACCGTCAGCGCTTCGATTGAAATAGTGGTTGAACCGTCCGCTGACCGGACTGGCTCTCCCGTCAGACCGATATCCGCGACGATGATCCCCGGAATGCTGAATTCCGCATCCTCGAGGCCCGAACACATGCGATCAGCGATCGCGTGCGAATGCGGCGCTGAAATCCGGAGCTCGATCGAATGACGTTCGCCCGTGAAGGTGAGCGAGCGCCAGTCCGCTGACTGGACGTCGATAAGCAAAATCCTATCACGTGGCGCACCCGATCGTGCAATCAACGCCCGGAGGAGCGCAGACGCGGCTTGCGACATGGCGATTTTGATCATTGCGCGGCAGCCTCGAGATAGGCCTGAACTCGCGCAACGGCCCTTGGTCGTGGATCTCTTCCGTTGCGCAAATCAAACACAAATCGTGGATCTCCAACGGCTTCCCGTCCGAAACGGGTGGGTGCCGTTTCATTATGGGGGAGGAATTTTTCGACTTCTCTGAGCAAATTCACTGATGATTTCCCTTACAGTCCGATTCGACTCGGCAGACCGGTTCCTCCCAAGCGATTTCCTACTTGTCTAGGCAGTTTCCTATCACTACTAAAGGCTCATTAATGCTGTCTGATCCCCGCCTTGTTCTTGAACGGCTGTGCGCGGAGCGCGGCGACGACTTCGCCGGCCTGTCGCGAATGCTTGGCCGCAATCCCGCCTACATCCAGCAATTTGTCAGGCGTGGCGTACCCAAGCGATTGGGCGAGGACGAGCGCCGGAAGCTGGCGCGCTATTTCGGCATTCCCGAGGCGTTGCTAGGGGGGCCGGCCGACGAACCTTCTCCGGCGAATGGACTGCTCAGCATCAAGCGCCACCCCGTTGCCGTTTCGGCCGGGCCCGGCGCTATCCCGGGGCAGGACCTAGGCAAGCCATATTTCGCTTTCGACCAAAGCTGGCTGAAAGCGCTGACGGCGAGCTCGCCCGCCAATCTCTCGATCGTCCGTGTCGAAGGGGATTCGATGGCGCCGACGCTCAATGCCGGCGACGACATCCTCGTCGACCTCGGAGATGCCGCCGAGCGGCTCCGCGACGGGATCTATGTGCTGCGGATCGACGATGCGCTCGTCGTCAAGCGGCTCGCACTGAACCCGCTCGGTGGAAGGGTCACGGTCCAGTCCGACAACCCAGCTTACTCCGACTGGCCCGATTGCCGTCTCGACGAGATCAACTGCATCGGGCGGGTGATCTGGTCGGGGAGAAGGATCGTCTAGCGGCGGCGATAGCTGTCGATCAGCCAGGTCGCGACCGCCAGCACGATCCCGACGCCAAGCCCGATCAGACAGCCCTTCAGCGGGTTGCGGATCGACAGGCCATAGAAGAAACCGACGAGGAGGAAGAGCGTGAGGAAACATCCTCCGGCGCGGGTGGTGCTTGGCATCAAAACGCCATGCCAAGACGCGCCGCAAAGTCCAAGCCCAACATGGCTAACGCGCTGTTGACGACATTTGTCGGCAGTCGCGAAACGGCAGCCGAGGTAAGGATGACGCCATGGAGAGCCTCTTCATCCACGGCCGTCTTGCCCTTGCCGACGCATCAGACCTGATCGACCGGTTCGGCGACGACGCGGGCTTTGAAGCGGCGGCTCTCGCCGAGCGAAGCCGTGACGACGGCAACGTCGCGCGTTTCTGCCACTGGCGGCAGATCGAGCGGGTCATCGCGACGTTGAGCAGCGACGAAGTGTTCGGGACTATCCACTAAGCCCCTCCAACAGCGTCGGAACATACTGGCGCCGTTCAGGAGCGCTGTCTAAGGCTTCGCCCTTGATGGTTGGGCGGGGTTCAAGGCGATGTGCCGCGCGGCTGCTGTGCGCGGCTGCCTCGGCTGCAATTCTTTCTGGCGCAGCTGTCGCTCAAACGGTGCCGACGTCTCCCGCCCCTCAGCCGCCGCCCGATGCTGCCGAGCTCGACCCCAATGCGCCGCTCGCCCCGCTTCCGGAGCTCGGCATTCCATGGCCTGACCTGAAGCCGAGCGAGACGGCCCCTCCGACTTCGGTCACGACAACGGTGAAAGGCAAGAAGCAGACCGAGGCGGTCGCGGCAGCCACCGGCAACATCCGTTACACGATCCAGGTCAACGGGCTTGCGGCGATGGGCAATGCCGAGGAGCTGTTGCAACAGTTCCGTGCTCAATCGGCGCTGGAAGCGGAGCGCAAGGACCCCGCCAATGCCGCCCAGATTGGCCGCAGGGCCAATGCAGACGCCGACCTGCTGACCCAGCTCCTGCGGTCGCAGGGCTATTATGACGCGGAGGTCACGCCGAGCACGGAGAAAGCGGGCGACGGGCTGCAGGTGATCCTCACTGCGGACCCGGGGCCGCAGTACCGGTTCGCGTCGGTCGACCTGCCGGGCTTGCAGGCTGCCGGGCCGGATGCGGCGAGACTCAGCAATGCCTTCGGGGTCAAAGCCGGCGACCCGGTCATCGCCGCCGACGTGATCGCCGGCGGCCTCGCCTTGACCCAGGCGCTCGGCGAGGAAGGCTATGCCGAGGCGAAGCTCGGCGAGCAGGACATCGAGGTCAATCATGAGACGCACCTCGCCAGCCTGATGCTTCCGGTGAACCCTGGCCCGGTCGCGCGGTTCGGCACGATCCACGTCAGTGGCCGCCCGCCGTTCAGCGCTCACCACGTCGGGATCATTGCCCGGTTCAAGCGCGGCGACCCGTTCAAGCGCTCGAAGATCGACGATCTCCGCCGCGCGCTGATCGCGACCACGTTGATAGCCAATGCCGATATCCAGCTCGTGCCCGTGGAGGGCGGCCGCGTGGTCGACCTCAACGTGCGCCTGGAGCCCGCGCCGTCGCACACGATCGCTGGGCAGCTCGGCTATGGCACGGGGCAGGGCGCCAGCGTCGAAGCGAGCTGGACCGACCGCAACTTCTTCAACCCTGAGGGGGCGCTGACCCTCCGCGGCATCGCAGGCACGACCGAGCAGCTGCTGGGCGCCCAGCTTCGCCGTTCCAACTTCCTCCAGCGCGACCAGACCCTCAACGTCCAGGCCTCGGTCTCCCACCAGAAGTTCGCTGCCTACAGGGCGAAGACCGTCGATCTGGCGGCGAACATCGAGCGCCTGAGCAACTTCATCTGGCAGAAGAAGTGGACCTGGAGCTATGGCGGGGAGTGGCTCGGCACGATCGAGCGCGGCGTCTTCAGCAGCGCCGGGATCAAGGACACCAAGAGGTTCGTAATCGCCGCGCTGCCGCTCGCGCTTGGCTATGACGGCAGCGACAATCTTCTCGATCCGACGCGCGGCTTCCGGCTCAGCGCCCATGTGAGCCCCGAAATCTCCTTCCACGGCGGCCACCGGACCTATGTGCGCGCCCAGTTCGACGCGAGCGCATACCGTCCCGTCTCAGACAATGTCGTGGTTGCCGGCCGAGTAAGGCTCGGCACGATCTCGGGCGCGGCGCTGTTCGATCTTGCACCGTCGCGGCGCTTCTATTCCGGCGGCGGCGGCTCGGTTCGCGGCTACGGCTATCAGCAGCTCGGGCCCAAGGACCAGGACGGTGATCCGATCGGCGGGCGTGGCCTCGCCGAGTTCGGGCTGGAGACCCGCATCCGCCTCAAGCAGTTCGGCGGCAATTTCGGAATCGTGCCCTTTTTTGACGGCGGGTCGCTGACCAGCAAGGCGTTCCCCGATTTCAGGAAGTGGCGGCTCGCCGCCGGCGTCGGCGCCCGTTATTATTCGAGCTTCGGCCCGATCCGTGTGGACTTCGGCGTCCCGCTCAATCGGCAGAAGGGTGACGGCCCGTTCGCGGTCACCGTCTCGCTGGGCCAGGCGTTCTGATGGCGGAAGCCATCGTCGAAACTGCTTCCGAAGCGCCGCCGCCGCGAAGGCTTCGCCACGACTGGGCACGGCGGCTGCTCAACGAGCTGTTCGCACTGTTTATCGCGCTGCTGTTCCTGCTTGCAGTGCTGCTCGTCCTTCTCGACAGCTCGCCCGGACATCGCTGGATCGTCGACCGCATTGCCGGGATCGAGACCGCCTCGGGGCTTCGAATCCGCATCGGCCGGATCGACGGCTCGATCTTCGGCAAGTCGCAGCTGAGGAACGTCGCAATCGCCGACAGCCGCGGGGTCTTTCTGACCTCGCCCAACATCAAGCTAGACTGGGCGCCCGGCGCCTGGCTCGAGAATAAGCTGTCGATCGAAAGCCTCACCGCCGAGCACGTCGCGCTAATCCGTCTCCCGAAGCTGAAGCCAAGCACGAAGAAGGGGCCGATCCTCCCTGGCTTCGACATCCACGTCGGCGAGTTGAGGATCGACCGGCTCGACATCGGACCTCAGGTCGGCGGCAAGGCGCGCAGCGGCAGCGTTCGCGGCAAGGCCGACGTCAATCACGGTCGTGCCCTAGTCGAGCTTTCTTCGACGGTTAACAACGGCGGCGACCGCATCGCCTTCCACCTCGACGCCGAGCCGGACCGCAACAAGTTCGACGTCTTCACGCGGGTGATCGCGCCCGCGGACGGGCTCGTGCCGGCGTTGATTGGAACCCATCGCTCCATCAGTCTTGCGATCGGCGGCAAGGGCAGCTGGACGCGGTGGAGGGGAACAGCTTCCCTCGACCTCTCCGGCCGGCCGACGGCGCGCCTCGCGCTTGGAGCCGACAGCGGCCGCTACCGCTTGCAGGGCCAGTGGGCGCCCGCCCAGTTCCTGACGGGCAAGCTGCAGCGGCTGACCTCGCCGTTCGTGATGCTTCGCGGCGATGCAACGCTTAAGGATCGTCAGCTGGACGGCGAGCTGACGGCGGCAACGCCCGAGCTTCGCGCCGTCGCCAAAGGGCGCCTCGACCTCGCCGCCAACCGCTACCGGGCGATGCGCCTGGGCATCGATCTTCTTAAGCCGTCAGCCCTGTTCCCGAACATGACCGGGAAGTCAGTGCGCATGGTGTGGACGCTCGACGGCCCGTTCGCGACCGCCGCTTATTCCTACCGCCTGACGTCCGACTATGTGCAGTTCGACAATAACGGCTTCACTGGTCTTCACGCCGAGGGAGCGGGGCGGCTGACGCCTTGGCCGATGCGCGTTCCGATCCGGCTCGCTGCGAAGGCGATCACCGGCATCGGAGACGTCGCCGGAGCGATGCTCGCCAATCCGAGGATCGAGGGGTGGCTGTCGATCACGCCAAAGTTGGTGCAGGGCCAGGACCTCAAGCTCACCAGCGCCAAGTGGACCGGCAAGCTGTCGTTGCTGATCGATCTCGTCACCGGTCGCTTCGACGTCCTGCTATCCGGCTCGACGCAGCGCTACCTCGTGCCGGGCGTCGGGATCGTCGACGTCGTCACCGACCTCCACGTGGTCCCCGGAGCGAACGGCCACGGCAGCCATGTCGTTGGCACGGCGAAGGCCTGGGTGCGCCGTCTCGACAACAGCTTCTTCCTGAGCCTCACCGGCGGCCTCCCGTCACTCACCACAAACCTGGAGCGCGCCGACGACGGGATCGTCCATTTCACCGACCTGCAGCTCTACTCGCCCAAGCTCCGGTTGTCGGGAGCGGGCGAACGGTTCAAGGATGGCACCTTCCACATCACGGCCTCGGGACGGCAGGCGAAATACGGCCTGATTCGAATGACGCTCGACGGCCAGATCGAGCGGCCGAGGGTCCAGCTGTTCCTGCCGAGCCCGAACGAGACGCTCGGTATCACCGACATGCACCTCGCGCTCGATCCGACTACGGCCGGCTACAATTACAAGGCCGATGGCGGGTCGCGGCTCGGGCCGTTCACGTCGGTTGGCCAGATCGTGCTGCCGCACGATGCGCCGACCGTGATTGACGTCGCGGCGCTCGACGCGGGCGGGGCGCATGCAAGCGGCAATCTCACTTCGCTTCCGGGAGGGTTCAGCGGCCGGCTGACCCTCGCCAACGGCACGCTCGGCGGAACGCTCGATTTCTCTCCAGCCGGTCAGGCGCAACGTATCGACGCGCATGTCACCGCGACCAACGCAAATTTCCAGGATGCCTTCTCGGTGCGCTCCGGCCGCGCGGACGGGATCATCATCCTTGCCGACGATAGGACCACGGTGGAGGGAAGCGTCGATGCGCGGGGGATCGCCTCGGGTGCAGTGACTCTGGCCCGGCTCACGGCCAATGCGCATCTGGTGAACGGCAGCGGGCAGGTCCGCGCTGCCTTTGCAGGCCGTCGCGGCGCGAACTTCGCTTTCTCGACACTGGCCGATGTCTCCCCCGACCAGATCCGCCTCACAGGCAATGGCAATATCGAGCGCCAGCCCCTGGTCCTGAAGCAGGCCGCGGTGCTCACGCGCGCAGGCGACGGCTGGGCGCTGGCGCCGACGGCGCTCAGCTTCGCCGGGGGCAATGCCACCGTCTCCGGCCGAAGCGGCTCGGCGCCCGAAGTCCACGCGCAGCTCGCCGAGATGCCGCTCCAGGTGCTCGACGTCATGTGGCCGAACCTCGATCTCTCGGGCTCGGCGACGGGCCGCGTCGATTATGCCTGGAAGAGCAGCCGCAGCGGCCGCCTCGATCTCAAGGTCCACGGCCTCAGCCGCGCCGGCCTCGTGCTCGCCTCAAAGCCGATCGACGTCGCGGTCGCCGCGCTGGTCAACGGCAACCAGGCGGGTATGCGCGCGGTGGCCGCGAGCGATGGAGCGATCGTCGGGCGCGCGCAGGCGCGCTTCGCGCCGCTCGGCAACGGGCCGCTGATGGCCGAGCTGATGAATGCGCCGCTGTTCGCCCAGCTTCGCTATGCGGGACCCGCCGACACGCTTTGGCGTCTGACCGGAAGCGAGGTCATCGACATGACGGGCCCGATCGCCGTCGGAGCGGACATCGGTGGCCGGCTTGCGGATCCCTCGATCCGCGGTTCTCTGAAGACCGACAGCGGCCGCCTCGAAAGCCAGGTCACCGGCATGGTGATCGACCATGTCGCAACCCAGGCGCACTTCTCCGGTCCGCAACTGATCTTCAATCAGATCACCGGCCAGACGGCCGGCGGCGGAAGCGTTTCGGGCAGCGGAAACGTGACTTTCTCGGGCGGCAAGACGCTGATGAACCTGTCGTTCAATGCGACTGACGCGCTGCTTCTCAACCGCGACGATGTCGCCGCGCGGGTCACCGGCCCGCTCCAGATCAAGTCCGACGCCAACGGCGGCCTCATCTCGGGCGATCTCAAGCTCAACAAGGGACGCTTCCAGCTCGGGCGGGCCAGCGCCGCAGCGGCGGTCCCAAGCCTAAATGTCCGCGAAACCGGCCTCGACGAGGAAGACGTAATCGAGCCCGCGGCCCTCCATCCGTGGAAGCTCGCCATCAAGCTCGCTGGCGGCAACCTCCAGGTGACGGGCCTCGGCATCAACAGCCGCTGGAGTACCAACCTCCAGATCGGCGGCCTTGCCGATCAACCGCGCTTCGCCGGCACCGCCGACCTGGTTCAGGGCAATTACGACTTCGCGGGGCGCGTCTTCCGGCTTGACCGCGGAATCATCCGTTTCCGCAATGAGAGCCCGCCGGACCCGCTGCTCGACATCCATGCTGAAGCGACCGTGCAGGGCCTCGACGCGACCGTCATGGTCGGGGGCACCGGCCTCAAGCCCGAGATCACCTTCGCAAGCTCGCCGCCAATGCCGCAGGACGAGCTCTTGTCGCGGATCCTTTTCGGGACCTCGATCACCAACCTGTCCGCGCCCGAGGCGCTGCAGCTCGCGTCGGCGGTCGCCGCGCTCCAGTCGGGCAGCGGCAGCCTCGATCCGATCAACGCGCTGAGGAAGGCGATCGGCCTCGACCGGCTGCGGATCGTTCCGGCCGATGTCGCCACGGGCCAGAAAACCGCGCTCGGAGCGGGCAAGTACATCACGCGCAAGCTCTACGTCGAAGTGGTGACCGACGGCGCCGGCTATTCGGCGACACAGGTCGAATATCAGATGACCCGCTGGCTTTCGTTGCTCTCGACCGTGTCGACCATCGGCCGATCCAGCGCGAGCGTCAGGATCAGCAAGGATTATTAATAGCGAACAAGTGGCAGGAATGGGTGGAAAGCTAGCGCCAGGAACGACACAGAAGCGTTGCGCGTGAGCGACTGTGCTGACCTGCAATCTCAGCAGGGCTTTCATATTCCCATGGCGCAGCGAGACTGCGCCGTTATAGAACTACGGAATAATCGACCATACAGACCCGCGATGTGATTGGGCTGGCGTTCGCTGCAACGCTGAACGCGCCTATTCCTGAGTATCTGCGCTTCGGCATCTTCAGGATGTGACAATGGGTGGAAATCGGACACTCGGCTAGAGTCTGCTTTGGGCGGAAAGCAGACATATCGTGTGCAACCTTTGTAAGCGGTTGCGGCAAGGATCGGGGAGCCGGAAAGATGCCGATTTGGGCGTGGCTGTTCCTTGCAACGTGCATAGCTTACGGCGCGCTTGTATTATGGAGAGCCTGGACCAAGAGCTTCGTTAAGTTCGGACCCCTTCACTACACAAGAAGAGACTACCCGATCTACTTTTGGTTTTTCGTCGTTCTGTTTTTCATCGCCGAGGTTTGGTTCATCGCCTCGGCCATCATTATCTTGTTAGCATTAGTGAGGGGCCAACCGCTTTGATTCCGTTGTGCCGCAGCGAAAGCGGTGGTCAGGCTGCACGGCCTAATGTCCGCAATGGGTCGAAAGCTGCCACCAGGATATCGACCATTTCCGAGCCGCTTGGACAGGAGAGAACGGAGCCAATCATCTGCGTTGTGTCTCAACCTAGGTCGCGCGTTCCAATCTCAGCGACCAGCCGAGAGCCTTCCCAAATCTCGCATTTGCGAGCGTCAGAGTGAAATCCCTTCGCGGCTTCAATAGCTTCTTTATCCCCCGCAACGGAAAGCTCCTGCACCAACTTCATCTGGCCAGAATTGCTCACGCGATAGACTCGGTACGTCGGCATTGCGGGCTCCTGACGGCGAGAACATCTCGCCAGTCCCAGCTTTCGCTAGTGTGGCCTAAGGGCCTTGTATTCGCAATGCACAAGCTCCTCCCAATGGTCGCTTTGGGTGGAAAGCTGAGCCTCTTCGGCCATTCGCGTCGGCTACGTAGAACTCCGGATCATCTCGACATGGGAAATAGTCGAAACAAGCTGCAGCGTGACGGCTTCTAGTAGAACAGGGCGATATGCCGACTATCACTTTGACAGATGGGCCTGACGTCTACACCGCAATTGGCGGTCCTCCCTTGGGGCCACCAACATCAGTTTACGCGCTTGCAGGGAACGACACGATCACCGCCAGCGGTGGCTGGGAAACTAACCTATATCTTGGGGACGGTGATGATTATGTCATAGATGCTGGCACCGCTCTCCTCCGCGTCTTCGGCGAAAGCGGCGACGATCGTATCGATATCTACACCGCGCATGTGATGTTCGATGGCGGGCCGGGCAACAATGTTGTTAATCTCTACGGCGGAACAGTGAGCGGATCGGGAGACGACGGAGCGGACCAGTTCAATTTTTTCGCCGACAACGACGGCACCTTGTGGGGAAATGGCGGCGACGACATCTTCGATGCTCACGGCCATGCGATGACCGGTTCCATCTATGGTGGTGACGGGGCTGATCAGTTTATTGATCTCACGCCGATGCGGGATGGTTCATTCATTCGACCGCTGACGCTGGAGGGCGGCCCGGGCAATGACACCTTCATTGGCACGGCCGCAGAAATGAGCGGCATCGCCATCGCCGATTTCAGCCAAGGGGATCGGATTATCTTTCGCGACGCCACACTCCCGGCATTCAGCTTCGTCCGCTCTGGAGACACGCTTTACTACAGTGGGGGTTCGCTAACATTCGATTCCATACTCCCGGGAAAGCTCGTGGCGGAGGCGAGCCCATCCGGAGGAGTCGAGTTGCTGCTCAGGTCCGACCCCTCGAGTGACTTTAACAGCGACGGCCGCAGCGACATTCTGTTTCGGGATTCAACCGGCGCAGCCCTGTTCTTCTACGGGACTGAAACTGGGGGGTTCACGCCCGGGCCTACGCTCAATTGGAACCCGGACAGTGCAATCGTCGGGCTCGGCGATTTCAACGGCGATGGCCGGGAGGACATACTTTTCGACGGCATCGTGGCACGGCTCCAGACCATCAGCGCCGGCTTTCAGCCCGACTTTGAGGGGGCGGCTGCGCTGCCCGCCGGTTGGAGCCTCGCCGGGACGGGTGACTTCAATGGTGACTCCCGAACCGATGTCCTCCTGCGGAACGTTGATGGTGGTACGACCGTGTGGCTAGCAGGCGCTCCGGACGCAACGATCGTCGACGTACCTGACGCGCCATTCGTCCCGGACCCAAACTTTAGCCTCAACCCGGGGCTCGACTGGCATATTGCGGGCACTGGCGATTTCAATGGGGACGGGTTGGACGATATCCTTTGGAGAAGCGACAACGGCACTGTCGTGGATCTACTCGGTCAGTCCAACGGCGCATTCATTGGCAACGTCAACTTCAACCTGAACCCTGGGCTTGATTGGCACATCGTCGGCACGGGCGATTTCAATGGCGACGGCTTGGATGACATTCTCTGGAGAAGTGACGAGGGCACCGTCGTCGACTTTCTGGGGCAGCCAAACGGCGCATTCGTTAGTAATGGCAACTTCAACCTCAATCCGGGTCCTGATTGGCACGTTCTCGGAACTGGTGACTACAACCACGACAACTTTGACGACATCTTGTGGCGAAATGATGCTGGGACGATCGTCGACCTGCTCGGGGAACCGCACGGGTCATTCGTGGGTAACGTCAGCGTGAACCTGAACATCGGGCTCAGCTGGCAACTGCAGCCTGACCACATCGGCTGGGCCGCCTAGCTTATTGAGCGCGTACTGACGGGAAAGTGCCGTCGCCGGCGATTTCCGAAGTTACATGACTTGGAACATTGGCGGGGAGCTACTCGTGCGCCAGACCGAGAGCAGTGGAAGGCCGCTTCCGGTCTTTCTTTAGTGCCGTTCGCGAGCCGAATTTCGACAACGCGTGGAAAACTGCCACTGGGCTACTGTCTGTAATGGGTCGAAAGCTGACTCTACGCTAGTGGCAGGAATGGGTGGAAAGCGGACGCTAGGGGCCCACCAATAACAAGCGCAACAGGAAGAGAAGTCCTCCAACGCCAGCAATGCCGTAGCCGACAACCGTCATCCAAAAGATTGGCGGCTGGCGGTCCCTCGTCACCGTTCCCATTCGCGATCCCACCGCTCCGGTTCGAAATGCGCGAGCAATCAAGATCGGCGATCCAATCAGGAGAAGCAGAGCAAGGGCCCATTCCGCAACTAACTTAGTGTCGAAGTGACGACCTAATCCGTTCACGATGGGCCCAATGGCGAAGCCGCAAAGCAAGAGGAGGGCTGTCAGGCCGAGCTGAATGGAGGGTCTGCTCAGATAGTCCAGCATGCGTCGAATTGTGTCGGACCAAGCTAATGTCTGCAATGGGTCGAAAGCTGCCACAAGCGCGGCACAACGAAAAAGCCGCCCAACCGCTTTCCTATTTGGATTTCACGTGCTTGGCTGGGCGCATGGCGCCGCCGCAAGTCTGCGTTCCCCGGTCGAATCTGGCAAGCTCGCCCACCGCTAAGTTCACACCAAAAGCGCTGCTCTCCGTGAACTTAATGAACTTAAGGCTCTCTCCGCTCTCGTGCGATGCATTGCGCGATCGGCATTTGCTCCGCTACTCACCGAATTGAGGGGAGGGGGAGCAAAAACGCATGAAGAATTGGAACGTCCGCAAGGCCGTCGTCGCCCGGGAGGACATGCCCGCCGAGCATCGGCTCAAGCAGTCCCTGTCCTGGCCGCATCTGGTGGCGCTCGGCGTCGGCGCGATCGTCGGCACCGGAATCCTGACCCTGATCGGCGTCGGCGCGGGGAAGGCCGGTCCTGCCGTCATCCTCTCCTTCGCCATCGCCGGAGTCATCTGCGCCTGTGCCGCGCTAGCCTACGCCGAGGTCGCGACGATGATCCCAGCGTCGGGTTCGGCTTACACTTACTCCTACGTCGTCTTCGGCGAGCTGATCGCCTGGATGATCGGCGTTGCGCTGATCCTCGAATATACGTTGGTGGTGAGCGCGGTGGCGGTCGGCTGGTCAGGTTATGCCGCAGGCTTCCTGCAGTCGGTCGGGCTCGGGCTGCCGAGTGCGCTGGTCCAGGGGCCCGAGCTCGGCGGGGTGATCAATCTTCCTGCGATCTTCATCATTTGGGTAGTTGCCGGCCTGCTCATCGCCGGAACGCGCGAGAGCGCGACGCTCAACGCCATCCTCGTCCTCATCAAGATGGCGGCGCTGGCGCTGTTCATCGCGGTCGCCCTGCCGGTCTTCAACGCCGATCATTTCCATCCCTTCATGCCCTACGGATTCCCGCGCAGCGGTCCGTCGGGATCTGAGGTTGGAGTTATGGCCGCGGCGGCGATCATCTTCTTCGCCTTCTACGGATTCGACGCCATCGCGACGGCGGCGGAGGAAGCCAAGAACCCCAGCCGCGACCTTGCAATCGGGATCGTCGGGTCGATGCTGGTTTGCGTCGCCATCTACATGGCGGTTGCAGCGGCAGCGATCGGCGCCGTCGCCACCTCCGGCTTCGCCAATAGCCCGGAGCCGCTGGCACTGATCCTGCGCGAAATCGGCAAGCCGTGGGCCGCCCGAATCCTCGGCGCGGCGGCGGTAATCGCGTTGCCGACGGTGATCCTCGCCTTCTTCTACGGGCAGAGCCGGATCTTCTTCACAGTCGCCCGCGACGGCCTCCTTCCGCCGAGCCTTGCCCGAGTGTCGGCACGCGGCACGCCTGTTCGGATCACCTTGTTCACGGCCGTCGTGACGTCGGTGTTCGCCGGCCTAATTCCGCTGGCGTCGATTGCGGCCCTGGCCAATGCGGGAACGCTCGCCGCGTTCGTCGCGGTGTGCGCCGCGATGCTCGTTCTGCGCCGCCGCGAGCCGGAGACGGAGCGCAAGTTCCGCACGCCCGCGGCTCCGATCGTGGGGACGATTGGAATCCTCGGCTGCCTCTATCTGTTCATCAGCCTTCCGAACCGGACCCAGCTGTTCTTCGTGACGGCGCAGGTCATCGGACTCGTGCTCTACGCGATCTACGGCAGCCGGGCCGCTGAGCGGGCGCGCATTGGCGTCCGTGGCTGAGGAAGAAGCCGCGCCGGCGAAGCGCCGGTCGGTCATCCCCTTATTCATCGCCGTGCTGCTGATCCCGGCGGTGCTCGGCAGCTCGAAGATGATCTTCAACGACGGCGACGTCAGCTGGCACCTCGCCACCGGCCGCTGGATCCTGGCCCATCATTCAATCCCGCATACCGATCCGTTCTCGTTCACCTGGGCGGGGAAGCCGTGGGTCCCGATTGAGTGGCTCTCTGAGGTGCTTTACGCCAGCGCCTACGAGCTCGCCGGTTACGGCGGTGTTGCGGCGCTGGTGACGGCGGCGCTGATCGGTCTTCATGCCGTCGTCTATCTGAACGCGAGCCGCTGGCTTCGGACCGCGCTGGTGCCCATCGTCGCGATGGACTTCGTGCTGATCCCGATGCTGCTCGCCCGGCCGCACGTGCTGACCTGGCCGCTGCTCGCCTTCTGGACCTGGCTGATGCTTCGTGCTCGCGAGCAGGACCGTGCGCCGCCGATCATCGCGGCGTTGCTGATGGCCCTGTGGGCGAACCTCCATGGCGGCTACATCTTTGGCCTCGCGATTGCCGGCGCATTCGGGCTCGAGGCGCTCGTCGTCGCCGGCGACAAGGCGCGGGCGCTCCGACAGTGGCTGCTGTTCGGGATCTGCTGCGTCGCCGCGGTGTTCATCAACGGCAATGGCGTCGAGGGCGTATTCCACCCGCTTCGCTTCACGCAGCTGCAAATGCTGCCGCTGATCGATGAGTGGAAACCCGCGAGCTTCGCGCTGACGCCTTACTTCTTCGTGGTGCTGGGTATCACACTCGCGCTGATCGTGTGGAAGCGGCCGCGGCTGCCGTGGGTGCGATGGCTGCTGCTCGCCGCGCTGGTCGGCCTCGGTCTGCTCCAGGTGCGCCACCAGACGGTGCTGGCGATCGTCGCGGCGATGCTCCTGCCCGAGGGCTTTGCGCGGCGGGCGGCAGAGCCCTCTGAAGACAAGACTGAACTCTACGTGCTCGGCGGTGCTGCCGCATTGCTGATCGTCGCGCGCGCTATTCTCCCGCTCAGTCCGCCGGAAAATGATGCGAACCCGTGGCACCTGATCGCGCAAATCCCGCCGCAGCTGCGCTCAGAGCCCGTGCTGAACGGCTATTCGATGGGCGGTCCGCTGATCCTTGAAGGGATCAGGCCCTATGTCGACGGGCGCGGCGACATGTACGGGGACGCGCTGGTCGTCGATTATTCGCACATCGCGCATGGCGATCCGCAAGCCTTTTCGCGCGCGGTGCAGCGCTGGAACATCCGTTGGGCGATTCTGCCGAACCGCAGCAAGGCCCTGATCAGCCTGCTCGATCGCTCCGGCTGGCGGAGGATCGCCGCCGACAAGGTCGGGGTGATTTACGTTCGGCCTGGCGGCTAGCGCTTAAGGAACCCTTCGAGCTCCTGCTTCAGCTGATAGAGGCTGAGCCGGCCCCAATGGTCGCTTCCGGTTTCCTCCTCCTGCTCCTCGGCTTGATTTTCGAGATAGGCAGGGGGCAGCCAGGTCGTCGGCGCGACGACAGGCCGGGATTCGGTCAGCAGGTTCATGTTGAAGGGAGAATGGAACCTCAGGCCGACCTGATCGCCGACGACCCATTCCACCGTTGCCGATAAGGAGACGGATGGACTGAGCTCGAGCAAAGGCTCGCTGCCGACACGGACCTGGCCTTGCGTTTCGATCATCGCACCGGTTTCGGAGATGTTCCGGACGCGGACGGTGTCGCTTTGGAAGTCGTGGTACAGCGTGCCGTTCCAAATGAGCGGGTGGCGATGTGCCGCGCGGTGCTCGTTGATTGCCTCGCGAGGGCCTTGCTGGATTGGAGCAGCGGCCGGCGCGGTGGCGGCTGGTGTTTCCTCCGGCTCGGGGAAGGCAATATGCGGAAAGGTCTTTTCGATGACGTGCCGGAGCACGATCGCGACCTGGTCCGACGGCCAGTCCAGCCGCGTCTCATGGGCGAACTCGAGCCCGATATTGCCGTCGCGGATCCAGCGGACGACGCATTCGATGGACCCATGATTGCCAAGGTGCAGGTCAAGGCGGTCCCACAGCATGGGCTCGAGCGGCCCGGAGATCATCGCGCCGCCGCCGGACAGGTTGATCAGCTCGACCTCATGGTCGCTGCCGTTGTGGGTGACCTTGGCGCGTTCGCTGACCAGGCGATGACGATCCTCGGTGCGGCTGTTGCGCCGGTCGCGCGACTCGCGGCGCAATGGAATGCTGTCGAGCTGGTCGGCCCGGACGCCCTTGGGCTTCTTCGCAGGAAGGAGGGACTCCGCGGCCGAATCGTAGCCGCCGAAAATCTTGGCCCTGATGTTCATGCCTACTCCGAAACGCGTACGCCGACGCGCTTCATACGCCGGGCATGGTTACGGAATCGTGCACTTTGAATGTGGGGTGATTCGCGATGCCGATGGGAGGAAAGGGAAGGTGGGAGGGTTCCCCCCATCGGCGTCCCGAAAGCAGGAGCTTACCCTAAAATTAACTCGAATAATACATGTCGAATTCGACCGGGCTGGGCGTCGTTTCCCAGCGCATGACGTCCTCCCATTTCAGCTCGCTGTAGGCGTCGATCTGGTCGTCGCTGAAGACGTCTCCCTTGGTGAGGAAGGCTCGGTCGTTCGACAAGCTGACCAGCGCTTCGCGGAGCGATCCGCAGACGGTTGGGACGTTGACCAGCTCCTGCGGCGGCAGGTCGTAGAGGTTCTTGTCCATCGGATCGCCGGGATGGATGCGGTTCTGGATTCCGTCGAGGCCCGCCATCAGAAGCGCCGAATAAGCGAGATATGGGTTGGCGAGGGCATCGGGGAAGCGGAACTCGACCCGCTTGGCCTTTTCGCCTGCGCCGTAGGGGATTCGGCAGG
>JAICSX010000069.1 GCA_025936675.1 Sphingomonas sp. | reverse complement strand
GCCGCCATTTCGGTCAGCATCTGGGCACGGAACAGCTCGGCGTCCTCGCGGCTCGAGCTGCCCGTGACGATACGGCCGAACAGCTCACGCTTGTCGGCGTCGGCGAGGTTTGCGGTCTGCGGGGTCGGATGCCCGTGGTCCGTGGCTATCGCTCCGGCCGCGCGGAAGTCGGCTCGGCGCTTTCGATGCGCGGCGAGATAGCCGTCCCAGCTCGTGACGTCCTCGCCGGCGATTTCACCGAAACGCTTCAGCGCGCCGGCGAAATCTTCATGCTCCGGGTCGACGATGGAGTCCGGCCGATAGGTCGTGATCACGCGTCCTTTCCAGCCAGAACGGCGGATGGCCTCATGCTGTTCGAGCGGATCGTCCGCCGCTTCGGTTGTGGCCAGAAGCTCGATGTTGAACCGCTCGAACAAGGCCCGCGGCCGGAACTCGGGCGTTGCTAGCGCCTGATTGATCCGGTTGAAATGGAGGTCGGCAGTGGAGGCATCGAGCCGCACCTCGATTCCGAACACCTCGGCGAAGACATGGTCGAGCCAGAGCCGCGACGGCGTCCCTCGGAAAAGATAATAATGCGCTGCAAACAGGCGCCATGCCTCCCGCGGATCGGCGCTCGATGGTCCGGCACGCGCCGCCACGCCAAGCGCGTCCAGCGAAACACCCTGGCTGTAGAGCATCCGGTACAAATAATGATCGGGCGCGAGCAGCAGCTCGGTCGCGTTGGTCCACGGCGCATTGCTTGCGAACCAGCGTGGATCGGTATGGCCATGTGGACTGACGATCGGCAGGTTCTTGACCGAGGCGTAGAGCTCGCGCGCAATGCCGCGCACCTGCGGCTCGGCCGGAAACAGCCGGTCGGTGTTGAGGCGGAGCGGCGTTGCCATTGCTGCGGGTCATACTTGTAGCCGCGCCCAACGCCAATTAGCCGGTCTCAAGTGACCAGCGGCATCGTCCATTTCGGGCCCGGCGCATTCCACCGCGCGCACCAGGCCGATTATATCGACCGGCTGCTGCGCTACGATCCGCGGTGGGGAATTGGCGCCGTGTGGCTGCGAAGCGGCACAACCATAGACGCACTGAAATCGCAGGGCGGCCGGTATACGCTCGCCATCCTCGACGCGGAGCCGCACTTTCGAACGATCGCGGCGCACAATGCTTTCTTTGGGCCTGATGACGGGCCTGCAATTCGCAAGCAGCTCCTTGACCCCGCAGTGAGGATCGTCACCAGCACGGTGACCGAGAAGGGCTATTGTTTGGCCGCCGACGGCATGCTCCATTTTGCGCATCCTGACATCGTCGATGATCTGCAAAGGCCGGAATCGCCGAAGAGTTTAATCGGGTGGCTCGCGCTCGGGCTGCGCGATCGCCGCGACGCAGGCGTGCCGCCCTTCGCTCCGGTCTGCTGCGACAATATGGCGTCCAACGGGACCAAGCTGCGGGACGCGGTGATCGCATTCGCCGGACGTCTCGATCCCGACCTCGCGCGGTGGATCGGCGGTGAGGTTCGCTTTCCGAACACCGTTGTGGATTCGATCACGCCCGCGACCGACGATCGCCTGCGAGAACTCGTGCGGGACGCGACCGGCTTCGACGATGCGATCCCGGTCAGCCGCGAAGCTTATACGCAATGGGTGATCGAGGATGTGCTTCCCGCCGGCTCGCCGGATCTCGCGTCCGTTGGCGTCACGTTGACGAACGACGTCGCCGTTTGGGCGCGGGCCAAGCTCAGGGTCCTAAACGCCGCGCACTCGACGCTGGCCTATCTCGGGCTGCTGATGGGCTATGTGACGGTCGCCGAAGTGATGGCCGATCCCGCACTATGCGCCTTTGTGGAACTGCTGGTCATGCAGGACATCATTCCGACTCTCGAACCGTCGCCGATCGATCTTCGGTCTTATGCCGAAGAGACGTTCGTGCGCTTCCGCAATCCTGCAATTCACCACAAGCTGTCCCAGATCGCGTGGGACGGGTCGCAGAAGCTTCCTTACCGCCTGCTCGATACAATCATCGACGCGCGCGGTGCGGGTTATGCGATCGAGCGGCTCGCGGTTCCGATCGCCGCCTGGATAATGTTCCTCGAGCGACAGGTTAGTGCCGCGATTCCAATCGTCGATCCGCTCTCGGACCGCCTCGCGCATCTTACCCAGACCGACGACCCCGTTGGCGCCATTCTCGACCTCCGCGAAATTTTTCCCCAGCCGCTCTCCGGCGATCCTGCGTTCCGGCAGGCGGTAACCGCTGCCGCGAGCGCGATGCGGACCGGAGGTGTTGCCGCCGCGCTTTCGATCTGTGCATGAAGTGGGTTCCGCCGCGCGCGTGGAGGACAGCTCTGGATGGACAACAGGGTCGGGGTTGATGCTGCGTCTACGGTGAGGGTCGGACGCGTTCGCTGGACGATCTGCGCTTTGCTATTCGCCGCGGTGGTGCTGAGCTACATCGACCGGCTGGTCCTCAGCGTCCTCAAGCCTACGCTGCAACAGCTCTATGGCTGGTCCGAAACCGGCTACGGCGATGTCGTTTTCTGGTTCCAGGCCGCTTACGGGATCGGCTTCCTGTTCTTCGGCCGGCTGATCGACCGGATCGGCGCCAAGGCCGGATACGCGCTGGCCGTCGCAGTGTGGACAGCCGCTCACATGGCGCACGCCTTGTTCACCTCGATCCGCGGCTTCGCGATCATGCGCATCATCCTCGCGCTCGGCGAGTCCGGCACCTATCCGGCGGCGCTCGCGGCGGCGCGCGAATGGTTCCCGCGACGCGAGCGCGCACTCGCCATCGGTATCTTCAACGCAGGTGCGAATCTCGGCGCGATCGTCACCCCAATGATCGTGCCCGTGATCGCGCTCGCAATGGGCTGGCGCGGCGCGTTCGTGATCACCGGCCTCTTCAACATCGTCTGGATCGTGGTGTGGTTGATCTTTTACCGCCGGCCGCGCGAGCATCCGAGCCTCAAGCCCGCCGAGCTCGCCTATATCGAGGCCGACCCCGACGACGCGCAGAAGCCCGTCGCTTGGCGCCGGCTGCTCACGACGCGTCAGGCCTGGGCCTATATGAGCGGGCGATTCCTGATCGACCCGATCTGGTGGACCTTCCTCTTCTGGCTGCCGGACTTCTTCCACAAGCGCTACGGACTCGACCTCAAGAGCTTCGGGCCGCCGCTGGTTGCCGTCTATGTGCTCGCCGATGTCGGCTCGATCTTGGGCGGCTGGTACAGCTCGCGCCTGCTCGGACGTGGAGTCGTCGTGGGTCGCGCGCGCAAGCTTGCGATGCTCGCCTGCGCCCTGATCGTCGTCCCAGTCGCCTTCGCCATGGCCGCGCCGACCGTGTGGATCGCCGTGCTGCTGATCGGGCTCGCCTGCGCCGGCCATCAGGGCTTCTCGGCCAATCTCTTCGCAATGCCGGCGGACCTGTTCCCTCGCTGGGCGGTCGGGTCGGTCGTCGGACTCGGCGGCTTTGCCGGCGCGGCTGGCGGGATGCTGATGGCCAAATATGCCGGCTGGGTGCTCGAGCAGTTCGGGAGCTACACGCCGATCTTCGTCATCGCCGGCTCCGCTTATCTGGTCGCGCTTGTCGTGGTTCACCTGATCAACCCGCGATACCTGGCCGTAACAAAATTCGCTCCGAATGAAGCCGCGGCGAGCTAGCCCTAGGAGCGCGCGGCGGTGGGCGGCACCCCATGCGGAATGACGATGTGCGGAGTGACGACGATATAGAGATCGCGCGTCGCGCGGTTCGTATGCTCCGTCGTGAAAAGGGTCCCGAGCAAGGGAATATCGCCGAGCAGCGGAATCTTGCTCTTGTTCGCGATCCGGCTTTCCTCGGTAAGCCCGCCGATCACGAAAGGCTCTCCGTCTCGCACGGTTGCGGACGTGGACGCTTCGCGCTGGCTGATCGTCGGATAGCCCTGCGAAAAGCCGGTGACGCTCGACACGACGGCAAAGACGTGTGCCGTCACGTATCCGTCGTCGGTGATCCGGGGCGCGATCTGCAGCGTCACCCCGACATTTACATATTCGACCTGCTGCTGGACCGCATTCACGCCTGAAAGGGCGATGGCGGTGAGAATCGGAAGCGCGTCGCCGGTGACGATCTTCGCCGTTTCCCCGCTCTGGGCTGAGATTCGCGGCTTGGACACGATCTTGCCTTCGCCCTTCGCGATTTGCGCATAGAGCGCGACCTGGAAGGCAGCATTGATACCGCCATGCTTCGGCGTATCGCTGAACCCAGGAAAGCCCTTCGAATAATCGACATTGACCGCTGTGATCTGACCATTGGCATTGTTGAAATCGAGGCCGAGATTGCGTGCGCCCGTCTCGCTCAGCTCGACGAATTGCGTTTCGAGAATGACACTTGTCACGGGGACGTCGAGCATCGCAATCTCGCGCTTGATCTCCGCAAGCCGCGCAGGGGCTCCGCGAAGAATCACAGCATTGAGTCTGCGGTCGATGCCGATTTCGCTGTCGACCGCTTGTCCCACCGAATCGTTGCTGATCACGACCCCGTTGGGTGCTGACAGGATAGGCGTCGCGGGAATCCCGCCGCCGCCTCCGAAATAGCCCCCGGCAGCGACACCGCTCGAACCGAAATTGGGCTCCTGCGGGCTGAAATCGTCGTTCGACTTGATCGTCTGATTGCCGGTGAGCAGGCCCACGATCTCGCTCACGTCGGCATATTTGAGCTTCACGATCTCGAAATCTTCGCCCTCTTCGGCGATCAGGCCGGATGGACCCGCCGGAGGAGTCAGGACTGGCACCGGACTCGTGGTTACGACTGCCGGCGTGACACCGCGCGGCGGTATTTGGAACCAGCCGACGGGAGGTGCCTGCGCTAGTGAACGCGATCCCGAAAGGGTCGCAAGGCTCAGGGCTACAACGGCGAGCGGGACGCGAAGGTGAGTCATGGCTGTACGAAAAACGCAGCTCCCGCCTCAGCGGCGGGAGCCACGCTGCCCCCTTTAGTTGCCGAGAACGCGCTGGGCGGTGACTTGCCCGGTCATCGTTGGAGCAATCTTGTTGGTCCCGCTTGGATCATAGACGTCCTGGGTGAACGTTCCCGAGAAGTTCATTCCGCTCGGATCAACGGCCACGTCCATCTTCAGAACAACTCTGGCCTGCAGCACGCCATTGTTGTCGACCACCAGCGGATAGTGATTGAGATGGAAACGCGACGGAGCCACCTGCCTCCAGGCGCCCATGCAGAAATTGCCGGTCGCGGGTGCGCGACTGCCACTGTTCAGGATCTCCGTGCCGTCCGAGTGCCATTCCTGGTAGCCGAAGTCGACCGTTTGGCCACCCGAAGTCATCTTGAATGACCACAAGCCGACGATCGAATGGATGTTGCCGGCATCCAACTGCGCCTGATGGAACAGGCCACTGGCGTGCCCATCCTGCCACGCTGCCGCGTGTTCCAATGCATCATCGCCGCACGCATAAGCGGTCGACGCATACGTGATCGCGCCGAAGCCTATGAAGGCAAGCGCGGATGCGCGAATTGAAGCTTTGAATTTACTCATGACTAGTTCTCCAGAAGATTGCCCCATGTTTCTGCGTGAACGGCTCGTCCGAGCGACGATCCGCGCCACACGCGCACGAGGCTGTCCCGGATCAGGAGCAGTCGGCGATGGCAAAAAGCTGATTTATTTCTGATTTCTGCTAGGTTGCGCGCGCGGTTGCGTTGGGGCGGCATGGATCGGGCAATCTCACTGGAGGCACGGCGCGTCGATCTGTCGATCGAGCTGCCGTTCCTGCTGGGCAGAGCCCGCGTCGATCCTCCAGCTCACGAATTGACCATCCGCCGAAAGTCCGAGCGGATGCAGCCGCAGACGATGAAGGTGCTGGTGGCGCTCCACGACAAGAGCGGGCAGGTCGTCACCCGTGACGAGCTCGTCGACCGCTGCTGGGATGGCCGGATCGTCGGCGACGATGTCATCAACCGCTGCATCCTGCTGCTTCGCCGGTTCGCCGAGGAAAGCCGCGGCTTCCGGATCGAAACGGTGCCGCGAGCCGGCTATCGCCTGATCGAAAGTGATTCCGCTCACCCTAAGGAACGGATGCGGCGAGGGGTGGGCGCGTTCATCGCCCTCGCGCTTGTTGTTGCCGGAGTCGCAGGATGGGCATGGTTCGGACGGCAACGCGTTAATCAGGGAGTGCCGCCCGCGCCGAGCATTGCCGTCGTTCCGTTCACCGCCGAAGCCAATGATGCACTCACGCGGCAGGTTGCTGTGGCCGCTCCGATTTCCGTCGAACATATGATGTCGGAAAGCGGCTTCGAAAGCATTCGAGGCGCATCGTCCGTGCGCGACGCAGTCGGAAGCGACTACATCTTTTCCGGTAATGTCAGGCGCACGGCGGCGTCGATCGAGGCGACTGTGCAGCTCGTCTCACAACGCGACGGAACGATCGCCTTCGCTCACGATTTCAGTACGCCCGTTGCCGCGGCGGGCGATTTGCCCGACCGGATCGGCGCGACCGCTGCTGCCGAGCTGGCGTGGATTGGAGCGCAGATGGCGCTCGACCCGAACGAGCATCTCAGCCCTGAGCTGAGGTCTGAGCTGATGAGCACAATCAGGCTCACGATCGAGGACGGCGACAGTCTGCGCGCCTATCAGCTCAACCGGCACGCTGCGGGCGCGGCGCCGAATTCGGGATTCGCGCAGCTGGGGTTCGCCGTTCAGACCGGCTTTTCCCTCGCCTCAATTCCCGAAGGCGAGCGCGTCGAAGCCCTTGCACTCGGCCGCCGGGCGGCGGAGCGCGCGCGTTCGCTCGCGCCCGAAGTCGGCGACGGCTATCTCAGCTGGTGCATGCTCCACAGTCCCGTGAGGATGGTCGAGTGCGACGCCTGGGTGCACAAATCGCTCCAGATCGACCCAAGCTCATCGTTCCCGCCGGGATATCTCAGTACGTTGTTCTACAATGCGGGGCGTTACGCTGAAGCGCTTCCACTTGCCCGCCAGTCGATTGCCAACGATCCGTACAAGCCTGCCAAGATCGCGCGCATGATCCGGATGCTCGAGGGCACCGGACAGAGCAGCGAAGCGGAGCAATTCTATCGCCAGGGACGGCGCCTGTGGCCCGACAGCGGCAGGATGCGGGCCGCACGGCTCGTCGGCCTTGCGGAGGCGGGAAATTACGAAGGGCTTGCGGCTTTCGCCGATCCGGCGATCGACGGCCCGATGATCGACGTGGCCGCGTTCAAGGCTCTGCTTCAAGCGCAACGGAAGAAAGATCTCGCAGGAGCCCAGCGCGCTTGCGGGTCACAAGGGATCAGTGATTTCACGCTCCGACTGTGCATGACGATCCTCGCCGATCTCGGCGACTTCGAGCGGTCGTTCGCCATTGCGGCGAACCTCTATCCCGCTTGGCGAGCGCCGGCCGGAGCGGATGAAGACCGGTTCTGGCTCGACCATCTCGGTGGCTTCGACACGGCGCTGCTCGACGCACCTGCCAGCAAGTCCATGCGCACGGACCCGAGATTCCTATCGCTAGCGGACAAACTTGGTCTGGTCGTTTACTGGTTGAAGGACGGACTTCCCGATTTCTGCCGAACCCCGCAGCCTGAGCCGGTCTGCGCCAAGCTGCGGGGTTGGCGACACACCTAATGGACCGGGCAATCTCGCTGGAGGCACGGCGCGTCGATCTGTCGATCGAGCTGCCGTTCCTGCTGGGCAGCGCCCGCGTCGATCCTCCAGCTCACGAATTGACCATCCGCCGAAAGTCCGAGCGGATGCAGCCGCAGACGATGAAGGTGCTGGTGGCGCTCCACGACAAGAGCGGACAGGTCGTCACCCGTGACGAGCTCGTCGACCGCTGCTGGGATGGGCGGATCGTCAGCGAGGATGTGATCAACCGATGCATCCTGCTGCTTCGCCGGTTCGCCGAGGAAAGCCGCAGCTTCCGCATCGAAACGGTGCCGCGAGCCGGCTATCGGCTGATCGAAGCGCCCGCGGCTGCGTCTTCGCGAGACAAGGCCGGCATCGCCGCAGCGGTCGCTGTTGC
>JAICSX010000023.1 GCA_025936675.1 Sphingomonas sp. | reverse complement strand
GTCGCGGCGCCAGTCGCCGGACGCGCCGCCGCTCTTCGAAACTAGCTCGATCCGCTCGATGGTCATTCCGCGCGCCTTGGCCTTGAGCATGTCGTAGATGGTCAGGCAGGCGACGGAGGCCGCGCACAGAGCTTCCATCTCGACGCCGGTGCGGGCGGTGGTGCGCGCTTCGGCGGTGACCCGCAGGCCGTCATCTGCCACCTCTACCGCAACCGAGATGCCCGACAACGGGAGTTGATGGCACAGCGGGATCAGCTCGCTAGTGCGTTTGGCCGCCATGATGCCGGCAAGCTCGGCCGTCTGGGCGACGCTGCCCTTTGCCGTGGCGCCGCTGCGCACCAAATCGAGGGTGGCCTCGTCGAGGCGGACGAAGCCGGTGGCCACCGCGCGGCGATCGGTCTCCGCCTTGGCCGAAACATCGACCATGCGCGGCCGCCCGTCGGGACCGACGTGCGTGAGGTCGCTCATGCAGCGCCTTCGCCGAGCCGGGGCATGATCTCGACCAGGTTGCACGGGCGAAAGCGGCTATCGAGCTGGTGACGGATGATTTGGTCCCAGCCGTCCTTCACTGCCCCGTTCGAGCCGGGCAGGCAGAAAATGAATGTGCCGGATGCGATCCCGCCGAACGCCCGCGACTGCAATGTCGAGACGCCGACCGACTCGTAGCTGACCTGGTGGAAGAGGATGGCGAATCCATCGATGACCTTGTCGAGCAGGGGCATCACCGCCTCCGGGGTGACGTCGCGGGCGGTCAGGCCGGTGCCGCCGGTGGTGATCACCGCGTCGCAGGTAGGATCGTCGGCCCAGGCGCGCACTGCACCGCGGATCGCATCCATATCGTCGGGCACGATCCGGCGCTCGTGGAGTAAGTGGCCTGCGCCGACGATGCATTGGGCGAGGATCGCGCCGGAGCTGTCGGTCTCCAGCGTGCGCGTGTCGGAGATGGTCAGCACCGCGATCCGCACCGGTACGAACGGCAGCGACTGGTCAATTCCCGGCGGCATCCACTCCCTCCGGCTCCCAGCGGCTGCGGTCGTCGCGATCCTCCGGCCGCGGCTCGATCCAGCGCTCCCCGGTGGCGCCGATCTCTTTCTTCCACAACGGCGCGTCGGTCTTGAGCCGGTCCATCAAATAATCGACCGCATCGAAGGCAGCGCGGCGGTGGCTCGCAGCGGCCGCGGCGAAGACGATCGGCTCGCCCGGCGCGAGCGGGCCCACGCGGTGGACGATGGTCACGGCTGTCAGGTCGAAACGCGCGCGCGCTTCGTCGGCGATGGCCTGGATCGCGGCCTCGGTGAAGCCGGGATAATGGCTGAGCTCCAGCCTGTCGGTGCCGCCTCCGCGCACGAGCCCGACGAACGACACGACCGCGCCGGCTCCGTCAGCCTCGGCGGTCAGCGATGCGAGCTCGGCTGAAGGGTCGAACGCCTCTCGCTGGATGCGGATCATCCGCCGCTCACCGGGGGCAGGAATGCGATCTCGTCGTCGTCGGTGACCGGCGCATCGTCCCGCGCAACCGACTTGTTGATTACGACCTTGACGTGCGGTCCGGCCAAAGCGGGGTGGAGTCGACGCAGGTCGCCCGCCATGCGCATGTCGCGGCCGAGTTGGAGGTCCTGATCGGCACGGCCGACCGCTTCGGCCAAGCGTCCGAAATAGAGCAGCTTCGCCATGCTCAGCCGCCGGTCATGGCCATGTGGCGGGCGACGGCTGGCGCGGCATCGCGCGCGGCAATGCGGAAGTCGTGACGCTCGGGCTTGCGACCGATGGCTGCGTCGATCGCGGCTTCGAGCAGGGCGTCATCGTCGGCCCGCAGCGGTGCGCGCAGATCGGCCGCGGCATCGCGGCCAAGGCAGAGGAACAATTGGCCGGTGCAGGTGACCCGAACGCGATTGCAGCCGCCGCAGAAATTCTGGCTCAGCGGCGTGATGAAGCCGATCGTGCCGCCTTCGTCGGTGGCCACGTATCGCGCGGGGCCGCCGGTATCGAGCGCGCGGTCCGTGAGCGTCCAGCGCTGCTCCAATGCGCGGCGAACCTCCGTCAGCGGAGCGAACTGGTCGATCCGGTCGGCCTCCACCTTGCCCATCGGCATCACTTCGATGAAGCTGATAGTGGCGCCGCGGCGATGCGCCCATTGGGCGAGGCGCACCCACTCGTCGCGATTGTCGTTGGCCAGCGCCACCGTGTTGATCTTGATGGATATGCCCGCGGCCAAAGCCGCGTCGATGCCCGCGAGCACCGCCGGCAACCGCCCGCCGCGCGTGATTCGTGCGTACGTCGGTTCGTCGAGGCTATCGAGTGAGACGTTGATGCGTTTGACGCCGAGCTCGGCCAGCGGCCGCGCAAAATCCGCGAGCCGGGAGCCGTTGGTGGTTAGCGTGAGCTCCTCGAGCGCGCCACTGTCGAGCTGGGCCGCCAGGGCTTCGACAAGGCCGAGAATACCGCGGCGGACCAGGGGCTCGCCGCCGGTGAGGCGGATCTTCTTCACGCCCTTGCGGATGAACTCCCTGCACAGCCGCTCCAGCTCGTCGAGGCCGAGCAGGTCGGCACGCGGCAGGAAGCGCATGCGTTCGGGCATGCAGTACGTGCAGCGCAGGTCGCAGCGATCGGTCACCGAAAGCCGCAAATAGGTAATGCGCCTGCCGAAGGGGTCGATCATCCGCCGGATCCTGAACCAAGGTGGAAAAAACGCAACGCCAGCCGGAGCGCGACATAGAGGACGAGGATCGCCGTCGCATAGCGCAGATGGCGCGCGCGCAACGGGCCGCTGCCGACGCTCGCGCCGATCGCACCGCCGATGACGACTGCGGGGAATAGCGGCCAATGGGCTTCGAGCGCTCCGATCCGGTCGAACCCGTCGCTTTTCAACAGCTGTCCCGATAGGCCGGCGATCGAATTGACGAGGATGAACACCGCGCAGGTGCCGGCGATCGCTTTCGCCGGACCCCAGCGCATCAGGTGCAGAACCGGTGCGAGAAAGATGCCGCCGCCGATCCCGACAATGCCGGCGAGATAACCGAGGCCGCCGCCGACCAGCGGCTCGGCCCAGCTCGGCCTGGTGCGCACTTCGGCGGTCTCGGCGCGATCGCGCTGAACGATCATGGTCAGCCCGGCGACGAGCAGGCTGCCCGCGAGCAGGCCGATGAAGGTGCGTTCGGCAACCGGAGTTCGTCCGCCGAGCCATGCGAGCGGCACCGACAGGGCGAACAGCGGCCAGATGCGCCGCCATGGCACATGGCCGGCCGCCGCGAATCGCCAGCTGCCTACGCCGACCACGAGGATGTTGCATACGAGGGCGACGGTCGGGATTGCACGATAATCGGTCCGGCCGAGCACCAGCAAGGCATTGTAAGTCGACCCGCCGCCGAAGCCGACGGCGGCATAGAGCAGCGCAGTCGCGAAAAAAGCGAGGGTGAGCGCGATCATGCAATCGTCAGGTGTGGTGCGCGGATGCTCAGATGCCCGCGTACCACTGATAGCCGGCGACATCCTCCCAGAAGCCGCCCTTGCCGCGGCCGATGTGGGCGAAGCTTTCGACCGCCTCGACGGCCATCACAAATTTCGCATTCTTGTAGCCGAGCTGGCGTTCGACCCTCAGGCGCAACGGTGCACCGTGGCCGACCGGCAGCGGCTGCCCGTTCATGCCCCAGGCGAGGATGGTCTGCGGGTGGAAGGCGTCGATCAGGTCGACGCTCTCATAATAAGCAGTCCCTCCGAAGTCGTCGGCGCAATGGAAGACGATGTACCGCGCCTGTGGAGCAAGGCCGGCGGCCTTGAGCAGCAGCGACAATGGCACGCCGCTCCATTGGCCGATCGCGCTCCATCCTTCGACGCAATCGTGGCGGGTGATTTGAGTGCGCGTTGGAAGCGCCTTGATCTGCTGCAGCGACAAAGCGAGCGGCCGCGCAACCAGACCGCCGACCTTGAGGCGCCAGTTGGCAAACGCCGAGGCGAGATGTGCCCGGTAATCGGCCGAATTCGGCATGACGTTGCCGTTGGTGCGGAAGACCGGCGACATTTCGCTCCGATCATATTCGCGGGCGAGCGCGTCGCGCGAGAGGATCAGTCGCTGCGCCTTCATGGTCAGGCCTTCACCGCCGCGCAGGAAGTCCTGGAATGTCGGCGACCGGTTGACCCGATCGCAGCCGCCGAGCAGCAGCCCGCCCGCGCCGTAGCCGAGCGAAGCCAGCATGCCCCGCCGCGAAAGTGCCCCGCTCATTGTGCCTTGTCCCTTGGCAGCCGGTACCAGCCGGTGACCATCGAACGGACCTCGTTGATCGGTCCGGCGAGCACCACCATCAGCAGATGGACGATGATGAAGGCGACAATCAGCATCGCGGAAATGAAATGCAGCGAGCGCGCCGACTGTCGGCCGCCGAACAGGTCGAGCAGCCAGCTCCAGCTCGAATCCATGCCGGGCGACATGGTCAGGCCGGTCAGCACCATCAGTGGCAGGAGCACGAACAGCACCGCCAAATAGCTGATCTTCTGCAGGATATTGTAGTGGCGCGCGGCCTCACCGGTGGGAAAGTGGAGACGGGCGTGCGCCTTGATCGAGCGCCAGATGCTGCGCGGCTCGAGCTCCTCGGCGGATGGGGTCAGGTCACGCTGCACATGCCGGTCGCCGAAGCTCCACAGCCAATACAGCAGGCCAGGCACGACCAGCAGCCACGCGAAAGCGAAGTGCCATTCGCGCGCCCCAGCGAGATCGTAGACGCCGGGCAACGTCGCCCAGCCCGGTATCGCATAGGTCCACGCATGCCCCGAAGAATCCGTCCAGCGGCCGAGAAAGCCCGTGGTGTCGATCATCAGCTTGCCGATGCGGAGAAAGCCATGATCGTGCGCGCTGCCAATCTCCAGCCACGCGTAATCGTAATTCGCGCCATATTGGCCCCAATAGAGCCGGGGATGAGCGTTGAAGATCATCAGCCCGCTCATCAGCATCATGAAAACGGTGAGTGCGTTGAGCCAATGCCACAGGCGCGTCGACCAGCGATGGCGGTAGACGGTATCGCCGTTACGAGACTTCTGCAGAGCCAGGCCGGACCTCCCGTCGCGCTTAGTCGATCATGCGACCTGTGCCGCCACTCGCGCCACGATGCTCATACGCGGGCCGCTGGTCGCCGGATGCAGGCTAATGGAGATTCTGATCGCGCACCAGCAGGCTCGTCATTGGAAAATGCGCAGCAGAACAGATGAGCCTGTCTCAGGACATCGCAGCCTGACGACATCTGCGGATCGGCACCGGCAGCGAAACCATGTGATCATCGCACTGAGCCAGCCGCTCCAGAATCGAGTCGATGAGCACATTCACGGCGGATTCGCTCGCCAGCCCGCCGCGGACGAGGCAGCGGTTCACCAGCACGCGCCGGAACGCCTCGAAGAGATCCGGCTCGGGCCGGGTCGGATTGTACCAGAAACTGTCGAGGTGCCGCTGATGCGTGAGTCCCGCCATGTCGTAGATCGCGTCACCGAGGGCGCACACCGGGACGCCATTCGCGAGCGCCAACGTTGCCGACGTACTGTTGACGCACACCAGGCCGCGCGCTTGGCGGACCATGATCTCCAGGTCTCCTCCATCGACGAAGTGAAGACGGTCCTGAAGTCCCAGGCGCTCGGCACTCCTGCGCACGAAGCGCGACCAGTTGAAGAAACTGCAGTCGAGCGGATGAGCCTTGAGCAGCAGGTGCACGTCGGCCGGCGCATTCGCAGCGAAACTCTCGATCGCGTAAGTGGCCGCGCTTCGCATGTCTGGAAAAGGCGAGTGGGAGCGGATCTGGTAGTCGCCGGAAAGCTGCAGCGGCAGGACAAAAAGCGGCTTGCCCTCCAGCGCGCGAAGCGCCTCCGCTGCGGCATTCGCGACCCGTCGCTCGCGTGCTAGTTTCCACAGCCAGCCGAAGCCTTCCTGGAGGATCGGCGTCGTGCGATGCGAGCGGAAATGTGGGTAGCGCAGCATCCCCAGAATGACGTGGTGATAATACCAATAGCTGTCCCGCGCCCTGCGGCTGAAGCTCGCTGTGATCGGCGGCAAGTCGGGCTCGGGGGGGAGGCGGCGTGCTTCGTTACGAAACCATGCTTTGTCGCGCGACAGGGTTGAGCGGGCGTTCACGCCCTCCGGCTCCAAAGTCATCCAGTCGGGCCTGATATAGCCTTCTTCCAGCACATGCGTGCGCACATTCCGCGCGGCGGCGATGCCGTGGGCGGTCAGATGGTGGGGACGGCAATCGCCGAACAGCAGGACATCGGTGATGCCTTTCTCCCGCAGGAAGCCGTCGAGGAACACCGCCCAATCGGCAAATCGCTCTTTGAAGTCGACTGCGCCGTCCGGCCAGTCCAGCCGGTCGCCGCCGCTCAGATTGATGCGATGGACGACGGTGCCCCTCCGTCGCATTTCTTCGCCCAGGCGGCGAAAAAGCGGCCCGGGCGGTCCCTGCAAGAACAGGAATACGCGATTGCGCTTGTCCATCAGCCCAACCCCGCGCGCGCCAAGCGCTTCTTCCAGCGACCTTGAAGGCGACGCAGCTGCACCACCATCCCGTCGCCGCTGTGCCCGACGCCCGCGGCGATGCGGCGAATGAGCACTTCGGGCGGACACGGCAGCCCCGTCACCGGGTCGAGGTACCGCGGGTAAAGCAGCAGCACGACTGCCACCAATTCGTCCAGGGTTCGCTTGGCGGTGCGGCGACCCGGAACGGCGCCGAGATCGGTCGTCAGGCCCCAGCCAGCATAGAAGGGGACCCCGTAGGTCGTGACTCGCGTGCTCCTGAGCAGCGCTTCGAACCCGGCCAGTGAGCTGATCACGTGCACTTCGTCCGCCGAGTCGATCAGCGTGGTAATCGGCTGATCGCGCATGACCACATCCGCGAACCGCAGGCACGCCTCGTCCGGAACTATCCCCGAGCGGTGGCCGGCCTCCACGTCGGGGTGCGGCTTGTAAATGATGTGAGCGTCCGGATTTCGGGCGCGGACCCTGTGCAGCAGCTCAAGGTTCGTGGTCACCTCGCCGCCGCCGCAGAGCACGGCTCGATCGTCTTCGACTTGGCCCGGAACGAGGATTTGCCGCTGATCGCCAGTGCGCCGCTTCGCCGCCGACGCAGCCGTTCCGTACTTGCTGATCCCCGATGCAACGATGAGCTGGCGCAGCCGCGCCGCACGCTCGAGTAGATCGGGCGAAATCCGGTCGTTCTGCAGCATCTCTTCCAGCTCGCTCGGCGCGGACGGGTCGAAGTGCGCGCCCAGACGGTCAACGAGGATCGACAGCGGCGGTACACAGTCCGCCCCGAGGCCGGCAGAACGAATGAAGCCGTCCTCCACCTCGATCAGCTTCGCGCCCGATCGTTCGAGCTCGGCCAGGAGGGCGGGGGGCGTTCGCGCTTTCCACACGGCTACCGGCTGGCTCGTGTCGATATCCCGCAATGCCGAGGCGAACCTGGGGCCTGCACCCCCATCCCACAGCAAGGGGGCGACCGTCGGCCGCTTCCAGAACGCGAACCCGACCGCGGTCGCGATGTCGCGATTGCGGTCGATCAATGCCCGCCAGAAGCCGCACAGCTGCACCGCATCGGCGATTGACATAGGTTCGCCCGTGAACGGGTCCAAATAGTCGAACGGATCGGAGACGTCCCTGCGAAAGCGCTCCCTCGCGTCGGTCGTTATGTCAGAGGCGGGGGGCCGGTGACCGTCGTCCGAGGCCAATGCGAGTTCCGCCTTCGGTGGTGCTTCCCAATACGCGCCGCCGACACGCAGGCGGCGGATTTCGCCGATCAGCTGATCGACCTCTTCGTCGGCGAGCCGTTCGCTCGGGCCTGAGCGCGGACGGACCAGGCTGCGCACGTTTGCGCCCGGAAAGGGCGGAATGCGCAGGAATCGACGGGACTGCACCGCGGTCATCTCGGACATCAGCTTCGCCGGTTCGTTGTCACGGAGCAAGAGCTTCTTTCCGAAAGAGTTTTTGCTCCGAAGCACCGGCCAACCGCCTCGCAAGACTCAATACATGTGCGGCAGACGTTTCAGATAAGAGGCATAGTCGCTCTTGCCCAGCCGATCGATGGCCCGGGCAAGGCCTGCGTCGTCAATGAATCCGTTCCGCCAAGCGATCTCTTCCGGACAGGCGATCTTCATGCCTTGCCGACGCTCGAGCGTGCCGACGAACTCGGCCGCGTCGAGCAGGGTGTCTGGCGTCCCCGTGTCGAGCCAGGCGTAGCCCCGTCCCATCAGCTCGACTTGAAGCTGACCTCGCTCGAGATAGACGCGATTGACATCGGTGATCTCCAGCTCGCCGCGCGCCGAGGGGGAGATGTTCGCGGCGATGTCCACCACCTGTTCGTCGTAGAAGTAGAGGCCGGTGACTGCCCAGTTCGAGCGCGGCTCGGCCGGCTTCTCGTCGATGGTCAGGGCGCGCATCCGTTCATCGAACTCGACCACGCCGTATCTCTCTGGATCGGCGACCTGGTACGCAAAGACGGTCGCTCCGCTGAGTTTCTGCCGCGACTGCTGCAGGACCTCCGACAGGCCGTGACCGAAGAAAATATTGTCGCCGAGCACGAGGCACGAAGGGCCGCCACGGACGAAGTCGGCGCCGATGGTGAATGCGTGAGCGAGACCGTTCGGCTTGGGCTGCACCGCATAGGAAATGCTCATGCCCCATTGCGATCCGTCGCCGAGCAGGTGTTCGAACGCCGGCGCGTCGTGCGGCGTGGTGATGATCAGGACCTCGCGCATGCCGGCAATCATCAGCGTGGTCAGCGGATAATAGATCATCGGCTTGTCATAGACCGGCATCAGCTGCTTCGAGACCGCAAGGGTCATCGGGTACAGCCGCGTCCCGCTGCCGCCGGCGAGGATTATGCCCTTCATCTGTTCGATACTTTCATTGCTCTGCGTGGACTAGAAGCCGGTGCACCACCTCGCCCAGCGACGAGCGCCATTCCGGAAGCCGCAGTCCGTGTGCGCGCTCCAGCTTGCCGCAGTCGAGCCGCGAGTTCGCCGGTCTTCTTGCCGGCGTCGGATATTCCTCTGTGGTGATTTTTCGGACTTGCGCGGCCGGTCCACCTGCTGCCGACGATGCGGCGAAAATAGCTTCCGCAAGATCGGCCCAGGTTGCCTCGCCCTGTGCAGTCATGTGGAAGACACCGCGAAGGCTCGGCTCGCGGGACTGTAGAAGGTTCGATGCGACGCTTAGGACACCATCAGCGATGTCGAGTGCACTGGTCGGATTGCCGGCTTGATCGGCAACGACCGAAACCTCGTCCCGGTCGCCGGCGAGCCGAAGCATCGTCTTGACGAAATTGGTGCCGAACGGACTGTAAATCCAGGCAGTGCGCAGGATCGCGGAATCCGGCTGGTTGGCGCAAACGGCCTGCTCCCCAGCAAGCTTCGACGCCCCGTAGACGCTGGTCGGATTCGGCGCATCGGTTTCCTGGTAGGGCGTGCTCTTGGCGCCGTCGAAACAATAATCGGTCGACATGTGGATCAACGGGACGTCGAGAGCTGCTGCGGCCTCCGCGACCGCGCCGGCGCCGCGAGCGTTCACGGCAAAGGCGGGTTCCTGTTCCGACTCCGCCCGATCCACGGCCGTGTAGGCCGCTGCGGAAACGATCACATCAGGTGAGAGGGCTTCGATCGTCCGCACGATTGACGCCGGATCTGCGGATAGGTCGAGTTGGGGGCGGCCGAGCGGCACGACTTCATGGCCGGTCGCGGCCGCCCGTTCGATGAGCGACCGCACGACCTGTCCTTCGCGGCCGGTGACTAGGATACGCATGAACGGCGAGTCTCAGGCCCGAACCTTGTCGACCAGGCCGAGGCGCTGGCCGGCATAACGCTCACGCAACGGCTGCCACCACCATTCATTGTCGAGATACCATTGAACCGTCTTCTCGATGCCGGACTCGAAATTCTCCCGTGCGCTCCACCCAAGTTCCGTCTCGAGCTTGGTGGCATCGATGGCGTAGCGCGCGTCGTGGCCGGGCCGATCGGTGACGAAGCTGATGAGCTCCTGGCGCGGTCGGTTAGCGGGAGCAATGCGGTCGAGGACCTCGCAAATCCGTCGCACAACGTCGATGTTCCGCCGTTCGTTGCGGCCGCCGACATTGTAGGTTTCGCCGACGCGCCCGCGCTCGGCGATGATGTCGAGCGCGCGGGCGTGGTCCTCCACGTACAGCCAATCGCGGACGTTCTCTCCCTTGCCATAGACGGGCAGCTGCTCCCCCGCCATCGCGTTGAGGATCGTCAGCGGAATCAATTTCTCGGGGAAGTGATAGGGACCGTAATTGTTCGAGCAATTCGATAGCACGACCGGCAGGCCGTAGGTGCGCTCCCACGCCGCGGCGAGATGGTCCGACGCGGCCTTGGACGCGGAATAAGGGGAGCTGGGATCGTACGGCGTCTCCTCGGTGAACAAACCTTCGTCGCCCAGCGATCCGTAGACCTCGTCGGTCGAGACATGAAGAAAGCGAAAGGCTGATTTTCCCTTATCGGGCAATTTCGACCAATAGCCGCGCGCCGCTTCGAGGAGATTGAACGTGCCGACAACGTTGGTCTGAATGAAGTCTGCAGCGCCGGTGATAGACCGGTCCACATGGCTCTCCGCAGCCAAGTGCATGATGCGATCTGGCCGAAAGCCGGAAATCGCCTCCTCGACGGCATCGCCGTTGCAGATGTTCGCCTGGAGGAAGTGATAATTGGGCCTGTTCTCGACCGCATGGAGGGAAGCGAGATTCCCGGCGTAGGTGAGGGCGTCGAGGTTCAGGACCTCGTAGCCTTTTTCAAGCGCCAGATACCTGACGAGCGCGGAGCCGATAAAACCGGCGCCTCCGGTGACCATGACGCGCATCAATGCTCTTTCATCGAGAAGACGGGTGGCAACTCGAGCAAAGCCGGCTGCGTGCGGTCCTTGGCGGACAGCGTATCCGGGTCAGCGATGACCGGCCACTCAATGCCGAGTTGTGGGTCGTCCCAGGCCACCCCCTTGTCATGTTCGGGGCTGTAGTAGTCGGTGACCCGGTAGCTGATGATCGAATTGGGCTCCAGCGTGCAGAAAGCGTGACCAAATCCGACCGGGATCCACAGCTGGTTGAGCCCGTCGGCCGACAGCTCGACGGCGACCCATCTGCCGTAGCTCGGCGAATCGTGACGAAGATCGGCTGCGACGTCGAGCACTGTTCCGCTGACGCAGCGCACCAGCTTGCCTTGGGCACAGGGATGCGTCTGGAAGTGGATACCGCGGATTGTGCCTGGCCGAACGCTCAGTGATTGGTTGTCCTGCACGAATGGGCCCGCCCGGGTTCGCTCGGCGAATGCCGCGAGCCGGAACGTCTCGGAAAAGTAGCCGCGCTCGTCGGCGATCTTCCGCGGCATAATTTCGAAAGGACCTTCGATCTCGAAGGTGCGGAATTCCATCGATTTTTCCTGATGCACTGAGGATTTGACCCGGCAGTCGGCGGATTAGCCGAGCGTCGCTTGAAATCAAAGGGCTTTGCCCCCTTCGAGATCAAAGCGCCTGGAGCCAGCGTTCGACGATTTCAAAGTGCTCATCCCACGAAAAAGAGCGCAAATTTTCCATTGCCTTCCGCTGACGCACGCGTTCGGGCCCGTCGTTCATGAACGATCGGATTGCGTCTTCCCATGCGCCGGCGTCGTTCGGATCAAGATAGGTCGGAATTTCGGCGACGATGTCTCGGTAGACCGGTAGATCGCTGGCGACGACCGGGGTTCCGAGCTGAAGTGCCTCCAGCACGGGTAAACCAAAGCCTTCGACGAACGAGGGCATCAGTAGCGCGCGAGCAGCACCCACGATCTCATCGAGTTCGGCGTCGCCACAATGTCCGAGCTCGAGGACGTGACCCTCCAACTCGCGGGCGCTGTCGAGAATCGTAAGCGCTTCTTCCGCCTCCCATCCTCGCTGTCCGACGATGATTAATCGCGGCGCGGCATCACCCATCTCGCGGATGAGTCTGCGCCAGATCTGCAGGAGGAGGATGTGGTTCTTGCGAGCCTCAATGGTCCCCACCGTAACAAAATGCGGTCGTTCGAATTGGCGCGCCGGCCGAGCTGGAGGGGGAGGCTTTCCACTGAGCCACGCCACAACATGTGGAGGCATCGGTAAGCTGGATGCGACAGCGAATGCGGCAAGTTCATCCAACGTCGATTGTGAGTTGCCGACGATCCCCGACGCACTGGCGAGTGCGGCTTTCATTCGCACCGCGTGCTTGGTCGCCTCCCCACTGCGGCAAAACTGGGGATGGGTCAGGGGGATGAGGTCGTGGATGAGGTAAATGGCTCGAAGATCATGCTCCGCGATCCACGCGGGCAGGGTGGGTTCATGAAGGCCTGTGTGGCCGACGTTCAGGTAGAACATGTTTCGCGCCGGCGGTGATCGCTTTGCCGTAGCCAGTGCGTTCGATATCGTACCCAGCAACTGCGCGCGGCTGCAACGAGGTAGGTGACCGAGAAGCCGGAAGAGCCGGTCCGAATTGGCTGGCGAAAGAACGAACCTGGAGCCTTTGAACTGAATAACAGCCTGCGCGCGCGCGCCAAGCCGCTCAACATATTGCAAGCAAACGCGGTCGATCCCGGTCGGCAGCCTGCGATTCCACGTCCGCCAGATGAGCCTGGAAACGTCGAGAAGGAACTCGCGGGGACGGGAACTGCTCACTCGCCGCGTCTATTCGGTCTGCGCCGAAACTCCAGCTTCTGCAGCCCTTGTAAATCCGGTCGCCCGAAAGCCGTGGACGTGAATACCGGTGCCGCCAGTGTTCAATAATCCAAACTCGTAAGCAGAAGACCCGTGCAGGATATTCGTGTCGTTGATGGTGACGTTGTGCGGCGCAGCTCGGCCGCCTTCAGCTGCCGTTGGCCCCTCCTGTATCCGGACCCCGGAATGCTGCTCTCTCTGCCACGGAACGAATGTGCTGCCATTCGCCGAAAGCTCCCCGACTCCGCCGATTGTCGCATTGGAGATCGAAGCGCCGGACACGTCTCCATAAAGGACAATTCCTGCGATCCCCGCATTGGAGATGGTCGGGTTCACGATGTGTGCGTTGTGCACCTGGTGGCCGAGCTTCAGCCCGAAGCCGAAGGAGTTCGACACGCGAGCATTGCTGATCATCAGGCCTTCTATGCCGCTACCATTGCCGACGATGTCCATGCCCTCCCATGTAGAGTCGATAATGGCGCCATCCACCGTTACGTTTGACGAAGAGCGGGAAATATCGAGACCATCAGCCTGCCACGGCAAATCACCGTCTTGGAAGCGGGCCATGCAGCGCGAAATTCGCGGGTTTCGTATCGTCACGTTCTGGACTTCGGAAAAGAGGGCGCAGGTCACCTGTTCCTGTACGCGGACACCGTAGAATTTGCTGCCGTGGATACCGCCCTTGCCGGCCTGCCGAAACTCGTGAACGGCAACCGAATTCCAGCCAATTGCGCCAATTCGGTTGCGTGAGAGAGGAGCATCGCCAGCATAGGGAGCCCAGACGATGTCGTGGACCCAAAGGTTATCCACAGTGACGTTGCGTGAGCGCAAGACAATCAAACCATAGCCCTTACCGCCGCCGGTAACCTCGACATTGCGGAGGTTCACGGCCGCCGCCCCCTCAAGCCAAATGCCGGCCGAATCCGAACGCGAACCGCCTTCGGGATATTGTCCGCGAACGATCTTCACATGATCTAGAATGACCCGAATGGGCGCGTGTTCGTCCGAGCGTATGAACAGAGTTCTCACGCCAAGCGACTTCCCCAGCTGCGCCATCGCCGCGGGTGGAATGGCTGGATCACCGCAGTCCATCACGGCTGAGGCGCTGGACTGGGCCGGACAGGGATGCGTGATGAACGGCCGTGTATCGAATGGGGCAAGCGACTGGACGATGGTCAAATTGCGCAGGCAGAGGTCGCCCTCAACTCGCAGCGTGCCGGTGACACGATACGTTCGACCTTCTCCGTCCAGGCAAAATCGATCTGACTTCGATAAGGCTCGCTTCAAGGCTGCCGTGTCGTCAGCGCGTCCGTCTCCGACAGCCCCGGAGTCTCGCAAGCGGTGTGTTTCCGAGGGCGAGAATGCACCCGGGGCCGCATTTTGGGGGCCCGGGTCTTGAGCCCGGCAGCCGCTCGCGACGAGGGCGGAAATCGCTACTGCAAGAACGAAGTAGTGCCCGATCGCCCTCGCGGCCGACAAGGCTCGCACGAATGCCATAGCCACTCCAATCGGTGCCCAAGGTACGGACGAAACCCTGTTACTCAGCTGAACCATTTGCCCCGGCGGTGTTCCGTTATGCGGACAGTGCCTACGGAATCGTTCGGCTCAGGTTGACCACAGGAAATACCATCGAAGCGGCGATCGAGACGAACCTCTGCAAATCGCTGAGAGGAGCCCTGGAGACATACAGCACATCCTTGTCGCGGATCGGGAATGTTTGGGCCACGAACAAGGAAGCGGGATTTTTCAAGTCGACTGCGTAAATGACCGGTATCTGGCCCTCCGCCGTTCGGCGCGCGGTGCTGGCGATTGCTGGTGAAACCGCGGCAGGGTTCTCGAGGCGAAAAATGAACACGCCGCGCACATCAGCGCGATCCGGGTTCAAACCTCCCACTCTACCCAGCGCCTGTGCGAGACTGATTCCAGTGCTCTCGAACGTCACTTCCGAGCTCGTTCCTGTCGCACCCAAGGCGGTGAAGCTCGAAGATTGCGATATCGCCGTGACAATGTCGCTTGGCTGCAAACGGATGTTCTGGGCGGGGTCGCGGACCACCGCTTCCAACGGCATCGTTACGACCCGATCGCCGCGCGTGATTTGGATCGTGGTCTTGTTGATCGGGGTTTTGACCCCCCCCGCGGTCGCCAGGACATCCAGAAGGCGCTCGCCTCTGGGGGTCAGGGCGATGCGGCTATTCGTGGCGATATCCCCGACCAACGTTACGTCTGAACTGGCATTGCGACTAATCTGCACGATCGCCTGAGGATCATGAGCCTTGCCGGTCAATCCGCCTACGATTTCCGCCTCCACCTGCCGGGGTGACAACCCCGCGGCGCGAATCCGGCCCGCAAATGGAACGGTGATGTAGCCTTTGTCATCGACCATCATCTCGGGGATCGAGGTCTGCTGTCCCATGCCGGAAATAGGCGACGAAAGACCCGTCGCGGCATCACCTGCGCCGAAGCTTGTGCTCACGCCAAAAAGGACAGCGGGCGGCGCTTCCCAGATCGATACCTGCAGAACATCGCCGCGTCCGATAATGGTCCCCGCCGGCGGCGCGTCACCCAGGCTTTGCGCGAATCCGATTTGACGCGATGCGGAAGCAACCTGGCGCGCAACCGCATCTGTGACCTGGATGATCTGGATATTGCCGCTTCCGACGAGCTCGTCGGAAGCACCGCGGACGCTGTTCGTGCTCGGGCCGCTCGCGCCCAAAGCCGTGCAGGCGCTCAGCATCAGCAACAAAGATGCGGCACAGATTCGGTAAGCTGGCAACACCATTGTTCCACTTCACGAGAGCCATTGCTGGGATCCATCCGAACCCCAAAGATTCGCTGTTCTTTAAAGGGCTTGCCTGTATGGTCAATGAGCAAGCGGCGGTTCACCTTAGGCTTGCCAAGGGTCTGCTGACTCGGCAGACACCAATTCATTGTAAGAACGTGCCCGTCTAGGTTAGTGTCGAATGCACGACCAGCGGAGCAGCCCATCCCGCGCGAGAAGGAATAATGCAAGTACTACCGATTCCCCCGAAATCGCCGGAGGACGCTGGGCAGCAGCAAGAGAGCGAGATCGTCATTCAGAAGGCCCGGAAACAACCGAAGGCGGGACTGCTTTTCTTGTTGGTGGTCGCTTTGCCGGTTTTCTTGTCGGTCCTTTATTTCGGCTTTCTCGCATCAGACGTTTACATTTCTGAATCGCAGTTTGTTATACGCAGCCCGCAAAGGCCGACGCAGTCGCCGCTTGGCGCAATCCTGCAGACGGCCGGTTTTAGCAATGCGAGTGACGAAGCGAACGCTGCGCAGTCGTTCGCAGTGTCACGCGACGCACTGCGCGCACTCAACCAGGACGGCGCCTTCGAGAAGGCGTTCACCAGACCCTCCATTTCTATCATCGATCGTTTCAATCCGCTCGGACTCCAAGGGTCATTCGAAAGGCTTTACCGCTACTTCAGAGGCAAAGTGTCGTTGAGCCAGGATAGCGCGACGAATACGATGGTGCTCCAAGTCAGGGCCTATACCCCTGACGACGCCTATCGCTTCAATCAGCGTTTGCTCGATTTGACCGAAGCGACGGTGAACCGCTTGAACGCCCGCGGCCGTAATGATCTTGTCCAATATGCGCAGTCTGAAGTCGATACGGCGAAGGCGCGCTCGCAAACCGCAGCACTAGCTTTGGCGGCCTATCGGAACCGTTCCGGCGTCGTCGACCCACAGCTGGAAGCTCAGGCGCAGCTGCAAATGATATCGAGTTTGCAGAGTCAGCTGATCGGAGCGCGAACGGAGCTTGCGCAAGTTCAGCGCTACGCACCGCAAAATCCACGAATTCCTGTTCTTCAAACCCAAATCGGAACGATCGAGTCGCAGATCAAAAGCGAGCTGGGCAAGGTCACGGGCGGCAGGAATTCGCTTGCCGGAAATACCGTGCAATACCAGCGCTTGACCCTCGAAAGCGACTTCGCGGACAAACAGCTCGCGGCCTCGCTTTCGTCGCTCGAGCAGGCAAAAGACGATGCGCGCCGCAAGCAGGCTTACGTGGAGCGGATCGTGCAGACGAACCTTCCCGATGCTCCGTTGGAACCGCAGCGGTTGCGCGGAATCCTCGCGACGTTGGTCCTCAGCCTGATTGCCTATGGAATCCTTCGAATGCTCCTCGCGGGCGTGAAAGAACATGCCCAGTAGCAGTTCGCCACGCCCCACGGGGGCGCTGGTCCATCACAGCCCCTGGGAGATCAATCGACGGGTGATCGGTGCTCTATTCCTGCGCGAGATGCTCACGCGGTATGGGCGGAACAACATCGGATTCCTCTGGCTCTTCGTTGAGCCGATGCTGTTCACGTTGGTTGTCGTACTGATCAGATCCGGCACGAAGGACTTCTACGAGGGCGCGATCCCAATGGTCGCATTCGCGGTGACCGGATGGCCGTCGATGATGCTTTGGCGCAACATGCCTAGCCGATGCATGGGCGCTCTGAAGTCCAACCGATCGCTTCTTCATCATCGGCAAGTGAAGATCATAGACATATACATCTCGCGGATCTTGCTCGAGCAAATGGCCACGACGACGAGCTTGATCATCGTCAGCTTCATCCTGCTGGCTTTGGGGTGGCTCACCCTGCCGGAGGATGTGCTGAAGGTGTTGGCCGGATGGATGCTGCTCGGCTGGTTCGGGGCAGGGCTCGCGTTGACCTTGGGTAGCCTGTCAGAAAAGTACGAAATCATCTCGCACCTGTGGCGGCCGTCACTGTACTTGCTCGTTCCGCTATCAGGCATCGCTTTCGTCGTTGATGCGCTGCCGAACTCAGTCCAGAAAATTGCCGCGTGGGTCCCGATGCTGAGCGCTCTCGAGTACCTCCGCGACGGGTGGTTCGGGTCGACCTTTCACCCCCATTATGATGTGCCATATGTGATTGCCTGTAACCTGTGTCTGACGTTCGCTGGGTTGAGCTTGGTCCGGCAGGTCGAGCTCGGTGCTGACGACGAATGATTAGGCTGACAAACGTTTGTAAGGACTATCCGACGCGGGTGGGTCTGCGGAGAGTTCTGCACAACATCTCACTCACGATCCACCCAGGGGAGCGGGTTGGGATTCTCGGTCGTAATGGCGCAGGGAAATCCACGCTGATCCGGCTGATCAGCGGAGCCGAGCCGCCCTCCGTGGGCACTATCGAGCGGAACATGGCGGTCTCGTGGCCGCTGGCGTTCACCGGCGGCTTCCAAGGCTCGCTGACTGGCGCGGATAACGTCCGTTTCATTTGTCGAATTTATGGCGTGGATTTCCATTCCCGGCTGCAGTTCGTGAAAGACTTTTCGGAACTGGGAATGTACCTCAATGAGCCGGTCTGCACTTATTCATCCGGGATGCGCGCCAGGCTCGCTTTCGCAATATCAATGACGATCGACTTCGACTGCTACCTGATCGATGAAGTCATGGCAGTCGGTGATCAGCGGTTTCGTGATCGGTGCCGGGTCGAGCTCTTCGAGAAGCGGCATGACAAGGCGATGCTTATCGTGTCCCACAGCCACCGCTATCTCAAAAACACCTGCGATCGCTTCCTTCTCATCGAAGGTGGGCAGCTGGAGGAGCACCAAGAGTTCGAAGAGGTCTACTTCCGTTACAAACAGCTGATCGGCGAAGCTTTCGAAACTCGCGAGCAGATGGTCGCCGCGATGGATGGACCAAAGCTGGAAGAGCAACTCAAGCGCGAACGGAAGCGTCTCCGGCGCCTGGCAGCTGAGGCCGGAGAGTGATCTTGCGCCGCAGGAAGCAGCTGGACCGGAAAAGGGGCGCGTGAACCCGTGGCGTTGATCGACCGGAATCCGGCCGTCGAAGACTATTTCGTAGAGCTGTCCTTAGCGGAAATCCGCGAACGGGGCGGAATAGCCGATATCTTCGAAAGCGGGCGGGTAATTCGGCTTGCAAACTATGTGCTCGATTTCGACTTCGAAGCGCTGGCGGGCTTAAGCAAATCGACAGAGAGCATCGACGATCCTGTGCTTCGCAAGAGGCTCAAAAAGATGACCACGCCGCTATTCTTCGATGGTGAGCGACCCGTCGAAAGAAATGGCAGGCTCATCTTCGGAGATCCGACACGTCAGGCAATTTACGACGTGATCTGTCGAGGAGATCGCGCAACATTCGATCGGGCAGCACTCGCCCTTGAGCAGGCGCATCACGAACTGCTGCGGCTATTCGAAGCTTGCTTCCCTGACTACGAGTCGTTCCGTTTCGTCCCGAGCATCCGCTTAACGCGCACTATGTTTGAAAATCTGCATTGGGATAACCATTCGATCAACGATGACTTTCATCAGGCGCGGATATTCGCCAACCTAGATACCCGGCCGCGGATCTGGCACGTCGGGCACAGCTTCCCCGAATGGGTCCGGCTGCACTACCGCGAGTACGATCTTGGCCGCTTCGCAGGCAAGGACCCCAATCTGCTGATCGATTTCATCACCGGAGAAGTGCTTGGCGGTACGCGCCGTAAGTGGATGGATCGCGAACCCCGCCACCGCGTCGCGTTCGAGCCCGGTGAAGTCTGGCTCGCAGAATCGCGTCTGATCTCCCACCAGATCTATTACGGCGAGGCCGCAATGGTCTACATGTGGTTCGTGAACCCACGAACGATGGCGGATCGGTCGAAGGCGTTCAACGCGAGAGTGGAAGCTCTCCACCGCGAGATGATAGAAAATACTAGCGCTGAGGCTGGAGCAGCCAGCTAGTTTTCCGTGTCACTGCTCCATCTTTTTCCATGAGTCCTCCGTTGCCTTGTAATCCAAAGCGAAAGGCGGCTTCATGCTGGCCACTGCAGCCTCGTGGGTGAAATAAAGCTCACCGCTGTCAAGTGTGAGTTTTGAACAGCCCGGCACGCCAGCGACCTGTGAGGCTTTAGAATCGCTGCTGCGCTTCAGCAGGGTTAGAAGAACGTCATTATAGCGGATCGGCCCGAAGGTTTTCAAAATGGTCTCGCGATCCGGGGCCCATTCGTCGAGATCGATGGCGATGCATTGTGCTGTCAGTTCACGAAAGAAGGGGCAATCGGGGCTTGAGATGAAGAAGCCGTTGCCGAGCCAAGGGGTATAGGCGCGCAGGTAGAGCATGCTGCGATTTTGCTGGACGCCGAATTTCAGAATTTCAGCGGTGTCCTCCAAGGGCCACGCATCGATGTCGACATAAACGCTCGGCTGCCGGGAAGCATAAGCGACCCTGAAGATGTCGGCCTCCATAGCAAAATGAAATGCCTTCGAAAAATGCACCGCAAACTCGGGAGCGTTCTCGGTGATCCAACGCTCGGCCGAGGCGCGATCGAAGAGCTTCGTTTCGCCAATCTGCGCTTGTTTGAGCAACTTCTGCCACGCCGAAGCGACCAGCTGCACGTCGGGAGGCGGAGTCCCCTGACTCCAGTACTGGATCAGGATTGCACGTTGCGCCGGCGGATCGGTCGGCCGCGGCGTGTCCGTCACGTTTTCGACAGCATAGCGCCATGCAGCGAAAAGCTCGGGAATGTCCTTCTTTACTCGTAGATAATCCCGGTAATACGCCACTTTCCCGAAGGTCTGCTCACCGGCTAACGGACCGCGGCCGTCGATAAAATCGCCAAGCTTGTCGAACTCACCCGTCGCCATCCAGCATTGCGTCAAAATGCGATGATTTTTTCGATCTTCGGGCGCCATGATCAGCAGGCGCAGGGCGTATCGGGCGGCGTCGACGAAACGGCCATGAGTGAAGGCCATCGCTCTTGCCTGCGCCAAGACCTTGCGATCATCGGGATGTGCACCGAGCGCTTCTTCCAAGGTTCGGAGCGCTTCTGTGACCCGATGTTGTGCAACAAGCGCCTGCGCCTTGAGTATCCATCCCTTTGACGTATGCGGACCGCTGGCAATCACATCCTCGGCACCGGCCAGCGCACCGGCGAAATCGCCGCGCGCAATCCGCGATTGAGTCTCGGCGACGCGATTCTTGAGGTCGGATCTGGAAAGATCGGATTGCATCACAACTTGGCAGTTCCGATTTCGACCGGGCTGTCGGCTGCCACTTCGCCGGGCGGCCCCAGGTACCGCGCGTGAAAATGGCCCATGTGCGCATGCAAGTCGCCAGCCGGGACGGTTAGACCCACGAAATCCGCAATCGCGCGGATCGCAATTTCTTGAGATCCGGTCAGCAGCGGGAATGCCAGGTGAAGTTGGGGTGCGTTGATCGATCTCAGCTGGTCGATCATGCGACGTTGTCCGATGATTGTACGATAGAGCTCGTCAATCGTGACGGGTTTGCCTTCGCTCGCCATCAGCCGACCGAGAATCCCAACGATATCGCGATGGGGCACGATCAACAGCGGATTGCGAAAGAGCCGAATGACTTCACTCAGGTCTCTGCGCAGGCTTGGCGCTTTGAACGCCCAGACGGGGAACTGCGCGTTATAATCCGAAATCATGGCCTCAGCGGCTGGAAGGTCGTCGTGAAGGGCTTTTTTCAGTGCCTTGTTCTCTCGCGTGCGGACCCGGGCATTGTCACCGACCCACACTCCAAGAAAGTCGAGCAACGACATCACGGCGCTGGTGCCGCTTCTACCCATTCCCGTGCAAATTATCGTGCGCGGCTGATCGAGGAGCGCGCGGTTCTCGTTGAAGACGAAGTATTGCGGATTATCCACTGAGCGACTCCAGAGCTTTATATGAGTTTAGAACTGTTAGATCGGCGCGCTCTGCCCCGCTGCACTTCTGCGACGGGTGCCGATCATGGCGGCGGAAGTTCCACTCACGACAATTCCGCGATGTAGTCCTTGCCAGATGTCCTGATTGAATAACCGAGGAGCTTCAGTCCGCGCAGAGTGGGCTTCAGCAACTCGTCACCCGAACGAGCATTCTCGAATTGGAGCACCTTGGGCCGTAATCCATGATCAAGAATCGCTGAGTGGACCAGGGGCAAATCATGCCCTTCGCAATCCGTCACCATCAGATTCGCTGTAGAGTTTTGCTGCACAACGAGCGAAATGGGTGTCGTGTCTACCTCAATCGTACGAATGTAGTCTTTTACCGCGGCATATTTGGACTCTGGATACGGCGTGTTCCCCAGTTCATTTGCGCTCAATGAAAAGGATCCGATGCCCATTGAAGAGGGTGGAAGATCCGCGCGCTTTACATCGTCTGGCGAGATATAACTAAAGGTCCGTTTCGCGCGTGATTCTGCATCATCCACTGCACATTGATGGCATCTCACATAGCTGAACGGCCGCATGTTCTCGACCAGCTTTTCGAAATATTCTGGAATAGGCTCGAATATATGGCCCCATTCGAAGTCGAACGTCGCCTGTCTATGGTGATCGTAGAGGGGATCCTGATAGACACCGTCGTTTCCTCCGATCTGAATAAAGCGGATTGGCACCCCTTTCGGGAATGCTCTTCGCAGGGCTTCGTCGAGTACGGCGGGCATTCAATTATCCCATCAATTTCCGAGCTTTAAGCTCGGCATTTGCTTGATCCAACAGGTCTTCCGGTACTGGTTGAGTCGTCACCCAGTCGGAGAATCGCCTCATTCCAGCTTCCAGGCTGATGGCTGGTCGGAAGCCGATTGCGCGGTCGATCTTGCTGATGTCCGCAAAGTTGTGACGTATGTCCCCTACGCGATATTCGCCCGTTATATGAGGCGTGACGTCCGCGCCCATCAGTTGGCACAGCAGCGTTGCCACTTCCATCACCGACGTTGGACGGCCGGATCCGACATTGAACGTTGCCCCGTCCGTCATCGGCTTGTCGATGCACGCGAGAACGGCACGAGCGACGTCTTCTACGTGCACGAAATCACGCGTCTCCTCGCCGTCTTCAAAGATCGGCAGCGGCAAGCCCAGCCGGAGGCGGGTTGAGAAGATCGATAGAATGCCCGTGTAGGGATTCTTCAGCGATTGGCCCTCCCCGAATACATTCTGGAAGCGCAGAATTGCATGAGCGATGCCCAACGACTGGCACGCAACCCTGACGAGTTGCTCCTGCGCCAGCTTCGTCGCCGCGTAGATGGACGCTGGCGCAAGCTGATCCTCCTCGTGTGTGGCGGTCGGGTCGAGCGGCGATTTGCATGACGGGCAATGAGGCGACCAATCGTGCGCAGCGAGTTGTTGAGGCGAGCGCGAGGCAGGAAAGGAACGAGCGCCTGACGGTTCGCAGCCTCGGCAGAGGTACGCGCCCTCACCGTATACGGAACGGCTTGACGCAAGGACGACATTTCGGACGGTGTTGGTGCAGTTCGCCAGAATATCGAAGAGAATTGCGGTCCCCTGCACATTGACCCGGTAGTAGCGATCGATTTCGTACATGGACTGGCCGGTCCCGGTCTCTGCAGCGAAGTGGACAACAGTGTCGACACCCTCGAGAGCTCTCTCCCAGTCCTGCCGAAGGCTCACATCCCCCCGAATGAATTCGGCGCCGGCCGGCGGATCGAATTCTCCTAGTCCGTGGATCTGCGGCGAGAGGTTATCGAGGATTCTGACCTGATATCCGTCGTCGATTGCGCGGCGTACGAGATGCGTGCCGATGAATCCGGCTCCGCCTGAAACCAAGATGCGCTTCCCACTCATGCCGATCAGCCCCGGTCGAGCGCGATCTCGTCGCACTCGACTTCAACCAACCGCCGGGCGTTTTCCAGGTGCTGCTTGCCGGTTTCTTGTTCTTCCCACCTCACCTCGGAATGCACTCCGCCGCTCGCGTGCTGCATGAACAGCCGCATCACGTGTTCGACGCCGTCTTCTACAACGTTCCGCAAATCGGCAGCGTAATAGCCGCCTCGGTTGAATGCGCTGGCGATGATTTCATACGATGGAAAATAATGCACGTTGTCGAACCTTTGTCGCAGCGTTTCCGCTGCAACCCGCAGCACCGATTTCGAGTAAGTCGTGGCGGACAGCACGTGAGCCCCGGCTTCGGCCGTTGCTATGAGCGGCACCGGGGAGACGGTCAGAACGATCTGCGCTCCAGAGTTGATTTTGGAGAGAGCCTCGCGGAAGGCGCTCAGGTCGGCGACGACGTCTTCGACGGGCTGGTTGTAGAATTCATAGCGTCGACCATCGAAGGTGCCCCCTTCGACACCGGGACAAACCGGAAAAACGGCGCCGTCAACGCGCGATCGCCAGCATTCCGTCAGGCCCAAGGTGAAAATGAAAACATCGACCGATTCGAACAATGTCCGGACACGCGCCAAGTGTTGCTCGCGGTCGGCCAGCAGTTCTTCCTTCGAGACGAAGCCGCCTGGTTGGACAGTCGGCCGGAAGGGGTCAACGAAGGCGCCTTCGGCTTTCAGCCAAACGTCTTCATCTGGTATGAATCGGCCGTAAGCTCTCTCGAACAGCTGCCAAAGTTGGCGCGCGGTGTAGATATTGCCGTATCGCGCTGAGAAGAGACCGTAATTGTGTCGCTCACGAACGGAGGAGGGCAGGATGGGATGCCCCGGCTCGGCAACATAATAGGAATAACCGCACTTTCTCAGGTGCCGTGCAATGTGTTGTGCGAAGCAGCTGCCAGCGGTGGCAATTTTCGTTTCAGGATGAATTCGGAGGTCGAATAAGCCGACGGGATCCACCGCGCCGGGCTGCAATCCGGCCACTGAGCTTCGCCAGAACGCCTTCTCAGGCAGCGACTTGTAAGGATGATCGTTCATCCGACTCACGATTTGTTGGCCGGCTCGGCGAGAAACCGCTTCTCGATTTCGCGCAGCACTCGTTCGCCGTACCGCCAGTTGCCGTGCGTCGCATCCCGGGCATAGAATTCAGGGCGCAGGAACCCGCTTTCGTCGACGGTTCGCTCCGGCGGCATCATTAGCTCCACGTCAATCTCACCGCACAGGGCCCCGAGCACCTGGGTTTGAAGATTCCAGAATTTCAGCCGCAGTTCCGGTGGCGAAACGCCATGGTTCGCGAGGCCGTCCTTAGCGAACAAGGATTCATGGTGCCGCTCGATATGCGCGTTATCTGCCTTCGGCGGTGGCGGGATGATATGCACGACCCGGGCCGTCGTCGCAGCTCTCAAGGCCTTGATCGATTGGCCATCACCCTTGCGAAGGCCCTTGGCAAATACCTCTTCGAAGGCCCGGTACGGCACGATTTCGATCTCACCCTGTAGCGCCGATTTCAACTCCGGAGTGAAAAAGTCGAATGGCCGCGGATGCTGGATGGTGCTGAAGACGGCATGCTGGTTGCCTCCAATCATCGAGAGCACAACGTCGTCCGGACCTAGCTTGCGGGCTATCTTGAGAAATTCCTCAAGGGTGATGTCACCGAGCTGTGTCGTTGTTGCCCTGCGGCGGCGAACGCGCGGAAGGAAGCGCGAGAGGAGCGAAGTTCCCGCCGGCTTCTCGCCTTTTTCCTTCAGCAGCCGATAGGCGACAATCGGGACAGGAAGCCCCTTGCCGATGCGTTTGTCGATCGCCCGTTGAACGGCGTGACTGTGGCTGTCACCGAACAGGACAATGCGCCGGCCCTTTGGCTTTCGACCCGGAGCAGGCCCAACGGCAATCGAAGGCAATGACGTTGGTACTTCCGTCATAATGGTCATTCGATAACTACCCGGCACGTCCAGTTCACTGGCCGACCAGCGGCCGCCATCTGCTCAGGATACGGCCTGAGGGCATTGCGCAAACAAGCGACATTTGAGGCGCTCATCAGCACCAACGGACGATCGTTGCCGAACATGGTCCCGACGTCGAGGGTCATGCAGTCTGCCAAACAGGAGATTCCTGTCCAATTTTAGATACTTGCGAGCCTTGGAGCTCGCGAGCCGAGTTGATGACGTCGAGAACCTGCTCACGCAAGCGGCCGATGTTGTAATCGCGCTCAAGCTTCTCCTGAGCACGGTTGACCATCTGAACGCGAGCGTCGACATTGGTGACGAGCAGATTTAGCGCTTCGAACCATTCGTCTTCCGTCGTCGCAAGAATCCCGCAGCCATCGCCGCAACAATCGTCATAGACCGTTCCCCTGCTCGCAACGACAGCCACGCCGCTGCTCGTATATTCGACCCACTTCGTGTTGGCCTTCATCAGATTGAAGTGGATTGGAACGAGCGGACAGATACCCACGTCCCAGCCGCGTGTCGCGAATTCCTCCAGGAACTTGGCGTAGTTTGCGATCGGGGGTGCTGTAGTTACTCGTTCTCCAAGACGCAGAAGCGCTTCGGATACCGGAATAGAACCAAATAGTTCGAATCTGACTTCAGGATTAGCATCGAGGACTCGCTCGATCGCGGGTAGCACCAGATCAAGATTATGCGCGTGATCGGCGCTGGCCATGTAGCCGATTGTTGTTGTGCCGACGGCACCGGATGGACGCCTCAGCACAGATCCTGAACAATAGACTTCTCCGGACACGACCGGCCGTCCGGGGAATTGCTCAAGCAGCCGTGTCCGGAGCTTCTGGGTTGAAGCGTAAACCAGGTCGGCGGCCTCCAGGAGGAACCGAACAGTTGAGAGCCGCTCGGGCGCATTGTGAAGCTCGAACTTGCGCTCGCCGATTTCGGTCGGGATCGCCAGCAGGTCATCGTCGATATGATAGATGACGGGCACCCCGTTCTCACGGGCCCAATCGACGATATGGTTGGCGGCGGGGCCGCTGTAGCGACAGAAAATGATGACCGAGGGATCGAAGCTGTCGAGCTGACGCCTGACCCACCGAGCCTGGTCTGCGTGATCGCCCATGAATTCCCGCTGCTGGCGCAGCTGCTGTTCCGTCATGAGCTTGGTGGCGATTTCGCCGCGCGCAACGAGTGGCGCCAGAGGCCGCTCGAAGCTCAGTTGGAGAGTCGGAACGTTCGCGTTCGCGACAAACATGATCCGTTCGCGTTCCTGGACGAAAGCCGGGGGCCGGATTTCGACGCGTTGCAGCGATTCAAACAGCTCCGCGTACCGCGCAAATACATCGGTCGGCTCCAGTGGCATCGCCTGGCGATCCAGGAAAGCCTGCTGAAGATCGAGAAATGGAGTGGGATCACTGATGGCCGCGCGGCTGAAATCCAGCCACTCGCGTGGTGATGAAACGGTGGTCAAGCCCTCATAGTTCGCGCCGTCCATTCCGCCTTTTGCATCGAGCCATACCGCTGTCGGAATCCCCGCAAGCAGCATGTCGATCAAGACCGAAGACGGAGCCGAGATGCCGTATGCAAATTGGCTGAGATCCAGACGGTACATGGGCGCATTGTTCACCTCCGCGTTACGCGGGAGCGGCACCTTGTTCTTCAGGACATATTGGCCGCCCGGGTGAGGCCTGAGAGTGACGTTGCAGCGCTCCAGCTCGAGAAGGCGGCAGAAGTCGGCGAAAGCAGCAACAAACTCCGTCTTGAAGTCGCCGGCTCCGTTCAACCGCACGGAGTGGAGGTTTTCACAAACGATCCCGCGCGTGGGCTTTTCCCGCAAGCCGCTGCTGGTCGGCTGTTGGAGAGCCGCCGTTGGTCCGGTCACCAATACCTTGCCAAGCTGCGAGTTCGCCAGTGCGGTCAGGTGCGCCGGTTCCTGCCAGGCGCACACGATATCGGCGCCGAACGAGGCAGTGGGGCCGTGGGCACGTACATGATCCGCGCTGTGCCGAAAGCCAACGCATTCGAACCCGTGCTGAAGCGTAACCTTCAGAAAGCTGGCAGGCGCATGGCGGAAGATATCGTGGGTTGTTGCGTGGTTCGGCAGGTGGGTCTCGCTCGCCGAGAAGATGATGCCCTCGCCTTGGAACGCCTGATGCGCGTCCCAATCGTTCTCGAAGAACCGCAGCTCCGCGCCGGTCTCGGTGCAGATCTGCTCGAGTTCCCCCTGCCAAATGCCGAACAGGTCCCGACCGGAAAATTTCGTGGAGACGAGCAGCAGGCCGCGAAAACCGAAATCCCGCGTTGCCATGAAAACCAGTGGCCGCAGGATGTTTACATCCTGGACGAGGTTGATGAGGAAGATGGCAGTGCGGTCCCGCTGCATGACTTTACCGATCAGAGCTCTGGGCTGAACGGCAGCTGAGAATGTTCCGACACGAGAAGCTGGCACTTGCCGAATGCCGCTTCCATTCTCTCGCGGATGCGCTCCAGCGTGTCACCATATGTCGCAATCTGGAAGGGCAGGGGAGCGGCATACCACGGTTCATCGGCGGGGGTGAGCCCCGCGGACCGGCTCGCTTGGGGCCCGTCTGCGGGCGGCACGAACCAGAACTTGCGATCCGAGATGATGGTGCTGGCGTCGAGGCGGCGGCGTGTGTCGGGGAGCAGCCGCCCGGCGGCCGATTCAGCGACATACATGCCGAGGTCCCCGGGAGCGCCATGAAAGACCACGTCGAAGCCCATCGTCGGCGGGCAATAAGGGCTCGCCACCGACAGGCCGCCAAACGTCTTGACCGCCTTGTGTGCGACGCCGTTCGGCGAATGTCCCTGGATCAACGCCAACGGCATGTCCGTCCCAGGGGAATGCCGGGGGATCGCTCCCAGGAACTGCGCGAGGGCCGCGGCCTCGCGGCGAGGCGATGCTGTCGCCTCGATTGTGCGGCCGAAGGTCTCGAGGTTCGCGACGGAATGCTTCATCGCGCCCGACGCGAGATCGTCGAGGAATCGATCCGTGTCGCGATAGATGAGGTCGCCCAGTAGGGCGTAGAGCGGATATCCGGCGGAGATAACCTGGCATCCGGCCGATAAAGCGGTGATCGCGCGATTGAGGGACTTCGCCGCGCTGAAACGTTGCGCGTTGACCGGGAGGAAGCAAGCGAATGACTCGTCGAGCAGCGCGCGTTCCCGGTCCTCGCTCCATTCCACGACCGTGGTGGGCACTGGAAGACCTGCCACCAGCGCCAGGCCCTCAGCGGTGAGAGCGCGGGCGTTGGTGAGCACGGTCAGGCGTACGTCCGCGGCGCTACGAGCGAGGAGTTTGAGCATGCCGCCAAAGCCGGCGAGGTCGGTCAGTCCGACGCGGAAATTGGGATTGTCTCCGACGCCGAACCAGGCGAGGCGCAGTGACTGCTCCCGCTGTACCCGCGCGAGCTTATTCGCCAACAACGTCGACAAAGCGTCGCTGTCGAGAGGTGGGCCGGGATCGTTGACGACGTGCACCGGAAGGTCGCTCGCATAGCTGCCGACGACCTCCGCCATCACCGGCGTCGAGCACAACGCGAAATCGCTGAGCGGGAGAAGCTGGGCGAGCCACGAGCGGAAGCGGGTTAAGCGGCTGTCGGCCGTTTGGCTGAAATAATCGTCGAACAGGTCCACTCCGACCAGCTGCCCGCGGCGGCGCCCCGCGGCGGCGGCGACCAACGCCCGCGCGTCGTGGCACTTGCTGATGAGCAGCGCATCGCTGGCATCGACGTTTGGGTCGACGCTTTCGATCTCCGCGAGGTGCAGGTCGATGCCGAGCCGCTGCAGCTCGGGCGACAGCCGGCCATAACGGATACGGGCGCCGGCATAGCTCTTGTACTCCTCGGACGGGACCAGCACAGTGACCTTCATCCGAACAGCGCCTCGGACCGGATCGCCTGCCCCTCCGCCGACGCCGGCGGACGCACGTGCGCCGGATTGGCGGTGCGGTTACCGCCATAGCTGGCAGTCACTAGCGAGGTGCAGGCCTGGATGCCCTCGTGCGCTCGCAGCGGGCCGGCACGCTCGAGCCAGCCACGAACAGCAACCGACTTGGCGAGCCAAAGGTCGCGCGGCGGCCGAAGCGCGGGATAGGTCGACCGCCAGAACAGACGGGCTTCATCGCAATGTCTCGGCAGCTGATCAGCGGCGCCGTTCACGCCGGCGAAAAGGCCGGGATCGGCCACGGCCATGTGCCAGGCCTTTCCTCGCTTCTCGGCCGAGACGAGGACGCAGGAGGCCGACACGACGCTTGCGTCCTCAAGCATTCCCGATAGCACAAGCGAGGTGCGCCGGTCGTGGAGCACGACATTGGGGCCGAGATAGCCGACCAACGGCGTTTTGACGCTGCCCAACCCCGTTGTCACGTCGGCGCTCATAAGGCAGCGCTCGGGGAAGAGGAGCTTCGCGAGGGCCTCGGCTGCGGACGCGCCTTCGCCAATCAACGCGATAACGGTGGCGGACCCAGCCTCCTGAATGGCGAGCGCCTGGAGCGCTTGTGCCAGGACCTCGTCATCCCAGTCTTCGGGAAAGATCAGCCAGGTGATCGGCTGCTCGACTTGACGCAGCTCGAGGGCAGGGGGGGCGATTGGTAGCAAGAGCTCGGAATCGGTCGGCAACGACCGTTTCGGGTGCCGAACGGCCGCCAATTGCAAGGGTTCGTCAGGCGCGCATTTATGCCCAGCTGCGAGCCTCGGCCACGCCGGCGCCCAGTCGTTGGCCGCCGGCGTGAGTGCTTGGGCGTCCACGGGCGGCATGGCTATCAATGTCGCTGGTTGTGCCGGGTCGCTGTCGGCGATCACGAGTGGAAGGACAATCTCCGGGCTTGGCAATTCCGCGCTGTCTGCGGCGCGGGCGAGCGCGCTGATGCTCGGGACCATGTCGCCCGAGAGGATCATGGTCGCACCGCTTTTGCGGCCTTTCGTCGAAAGTCGTGCAGCGGTGGCAAGGTAGGCATCGCCGGCATTTCGGGAGGCGCCCTGAAGAGGCTCTACGTCGATCCGCATGACATTCGAGAGCCAGTCGCGGAAGTCGTTTTGAAACAGCGGCTCCGAACCGTCCGCTCCAGGCAGATGGATTGCAATTTTCGCGATGAACGGGCGGCGATCACCGTTGATCACTCTGGCAACGCGCTCGGCCAGCATGTCGGATACGGCGATGATATCGAAGGGGCAGCCGGGATCCGTGGCGCATTCGATCGCCAGCAGTTCGGCGTAATGCGCGCCGCCGCGACTTAGTGACGGAAATGCGAGAAGCTCGGCCGATCTCGCCGTCCCGTCCGGGTCGGAGAACACGCATAACAATGGAAAAAAGGCATTGGCGAGATTGAAGTCGATGAAGTCGATCGCATCAACCGCGAGCCCCTCGCCGACCAGTGTCAAAATCCCATCTTGCGCCGGGTCGCGTTGATAGCCGCGGACCACGACGGGGCCGGATTCAGTGCGCCATCGGGATCGAAGACGCGTGGCATTGACATACCAGGCGTCGGTCAAAGCGCACTCGGATGTGATGACGCCAGTGCAATCCTGCGGGGGGTCACGTTTCACTGAAGGGTAGCCGGACAATGTTGCCAGCCGGTGGAAAGCGGCTTCGATCTCGCTCCGCTCCTGAAAGCTTCCGGGGAAACCGATCCCCTGCTCGCCAATGACAATTAAGTCATTCTCACTGTTGTTGAGGCGGGCAGCACGCCGCCAACGGATCGGCGGTCGATCTCTAAGCGGAAAACTCGCACACGCGGCCGCAGGGCCGAACGCGGGATCGGGAACGACTGGAGCCGTAATGGCCGCTCGCGAGGAATCGGCGATCTTGCGGCCCTCGGAACGCCCAAACTCGATGTAATGGAGCAGCGGGTTTAGTCCGGCGCGAGCTACATCTGCATTCGAACGAAGGTATGAGCCGGACGAGAATGAGGGGCTCGGATCGCGCCCTTCGCGCCAGCCGCTTTCTAGGTAATGAACACCAGGATCGATGGCGGCTGCACGAACGTCTGGATAGCGGTTGAGATACCATTCAGCGTCGAACAGGGGTGAATTGCGGAGTAATGTGAGGCCTTCTACCCGCCTTTTCCGCGCATGGGGACTAGCGACACGCTTGATGAAAACGACGATCCAACCGATGAGTGCATTTACTGCAGTGTAGCTGCGCCACACGCGCGATTGGCACAGCGCCGCCAAGCGCTTTTCAACCTCCGTCAGTTGTTCGCTTGTCCTGCGTAGTTTTTCGCGCTCGCGTTCAAGCTGATGTTGCGTTGAACGATACTTGCGCTTGACGTCCTTTAATTCGGTTTCCGACCCCTTTTGCTCGGATTGTAGGGCAGCCAGCCTTGTTTGGAACTCATGCTCAGCCGCCGAGCGCTCGCGTTCTTTTTGCTTGGCAAGGAGAACAGAATCGGCGCGTATCCGCTTCAGGTCTTGAGCAAGCTTGTCCCGTGCAGCGGTTGCGTTGCGGAGCGATTTCTCGAGCTTGCCGCGCTCGGCGCGCGCCGCTGCTGCGGCATCGGCAAGTAGTTTGTGAAGCGCCGCGCGTTCTCTCGCCGCCTCAGCTGACATGTCCGACACCCGGCTCTCGAGCTTGGCACGTTCGCGAATGGCGTTACCAAGCGACTCTACCGCGGATTGAACGCGCGCCTGGAGCGCGGTTTGCGCAGCGGACTGCGCCTTCAGCAGCGAGTACACCCTCTTCCGATCGTCGAGCGCTTTTCGCGCTTTCGCCAGTTCGGCAGACACATCTTCCTTCTGCGATCTCGCATTGGCGAGGCGCTTACGGTCCAGTCGCCCTTTTTCGACGAGTTGCGATATAGGTCCGCTGAACTCGTCGAAATGCGCTCGCGCTTTGTCGAGCGTCCTGAAATCACCATTGCTGGGTTGCCCGCCTTCAACCCAGCTAAGCAGCACGCAATACGCATCGTGCACGATTGGCCAGCGTCCGAGTTCGGCAACAAGATTTTCGCCTGGTGCTCGATGATGGCGGAGTTCCGCTGATACAAATTCGTCTATCTGCTTATCGACAAGTGCTTCCGATTGAGCTTTGCCGAGCGCGTCGCAGATCGTTTCAAGAGAAGCGCGCCAATCGTCCAGCAGTCGCTCATACGACAGACAGCATCGAGGTAGCCCTCGAGTATGTATCTCCGCGTCGAGATAGTATCTGGCCCACAAGAGATAGCTCAGGTCTGCATCAAAATCATTGCGTAGTGATAGCGATTCCGCGACCTCCACAGGATTCCGAATGATTATCGGATACACTACTCGATCGGAGAGGTCCGTTAGCGTCGGCATCCACATAGGCAAGAGTCGACACAAACGCGGATCTTTGATTAGCGGAGAAGCACCTGCGTTGAATTGTCCAAGTACGACCTCCTCAACTCGAGTTCGCATCGACGCCAATTGCCCTGTAGCCAATTTGGTAAAGTCAATCGAGTCGAGCGCATGCCAAGTTGTACCCAATTCGGCGAAGAAAGAATCATTCAGCGCCTTGACCGGCGTCGACTCCCAGAAGCCGCGCTCATTGACGGCGCTGGAAGGAAGCAAAGTCTTGGGAGCGGAAAAGCCTGCTAGGGCAAGCACTCCAGCCAACGCCGAAGTGCCGGAGCGGTGCATACCAAGAACAACCGCGGCGCTATTAAATCTCGGCTCGGCCATTTAATTATCGTTTAATTACTCGATATCCACAAAGCTGGTACGCGCTCGTAACAATAACGAAACGTCAAGTCGACCAGTGTGAGCTTTTGCAAGTCTTGCCATTGTGATTTTGAAAGGGCAAGTGTGGGCGGGGGCGAGAAATCCGTCGTTCGAGCGTTAGAGTGGGGCGTTGAATGGTCGACAGGTTACCGGTCAAAGTTTTCGTCGGATACGATAGCAGGGAGGATATTGCTTGGCAGGTCTGCCGGCATTCGCTCCTGCGACATTCGGACCAGAGCGTCAACGTGATCCCCTTGCGCCAGAGAGCCTTGCGCGAGCTTGGCTTGTACAACCGGCCGATCGACGCGGGCGCGTCGACCGAATTCTCGCTGACCCGGTTTCTCACCCCCTTCCTCGCCGCTCAGCGCGGCTGGGTGCTGTTTTGCGACTGCGACTTCCTCTTCACGACGGACGTGCGCAACGTGCTTAGCGGGCTTGATTCATCTAAAGCCGTTTATTGCGTTCAACATGACTATGTCCCGGCGCACCAGGTCAAGATGGATGGGAAGCGGCAGACCACCTATCCGCGCAAGAACTGGTCGTCGTTCATCCTCTTCAACTGTGATCATCCCGATGTTCGTGCGCTTACCCCGATCGTGGTGGACTCGGCCAGCCCGGCCTACCTCCATCGCTTCGAGTGGGTTCGGGACCAGGATGCGATCGGCGCGCTCGACCTGGCCTGGAACTTCCTCGAGGGCGAATATGTAAAGCCTCGCGCGACGCCGCATGTCATCCACTATACCAACGGTGGCCCGTGGTTTGAGCAGTGGCAGGACTGCGATTATGCCGACCTTTGGCTGCGCGAGCGCGACCTCTACCTTCAGTCGCTCAGTGAACCTGAGGTCCGGCAAGCCGCCTGAGCTTTCCGCGCAGTTGTTGAACAGCGCAAGCGATCCGGTCGCGCGTGAGGCGAACGCGGCGCCGCGACGCGTGCCTGCCCCTGCCGAGCTGGCCCATCAGCAAACGATGATCGAGTGAGGCGGTGCTTCGGTCGTCTAGAGTTTGGTACAGCTCCCAGAAGCGGTCCGCCCCGAGCAACGGAATCATGTTGAAGATCCCGTGGAAGCCAAATGTTGGCCTCGCCGGCAGGGCGCGCTCATAGGCGAAGTGCTCCGCCGTGCCCCTGTCGGCAAAGCGAATCCCATGCTCTTGCTCCAAGAGTGCGCGGTTGATCCTGCAGATAGCCAGATCTTCCGGATGAACGATCCGGAATGCGGGATCGAGGCATGCCTGCAGGAGCTTACGGCTCCGCAACGAGAAACCGC
>JAICSX010000002.1 GCA_025936675.1 Sphingomonas sp. | reverse complement strand
GGCAACCGACGTGGGAATTGTTCCCTGCCTTCAAGAATCCCCTCGGCTGGTTTCGTCGTGTACACGCAGTGACGTCTGCTTTACCCCCCGGACTTGATCCGGGGTCCAGATAAGTCATGATGCGCCTTCTTTGGGGGAGGCGCTGGATGAGCACGCTCGGCGCAATGCAGGATTTTCCGCTCCGCATCATGCGGTTGATGGACCATGCCGAACGCGAGCATGGAATGCGTGAAATCGTCGCGGCGCGCGCGGACGGAACGACCATCCGCACCAACTGGACGAACGTTGCGCACGATGCGCGTAGGATCGCGCGAGCGCTCGAGCGTCTCGGCGTCGAGCCCGGAGATCGAGTTGCCACGCTGGCGATGAACCACGATCGTCATCTCGCGAGCTGGTTTGGCGTGGTCGGCATGGGCGGGGTCCTGCACACACTGAACCCCAGGCTCTTCGACGACCAGCTGACCTACATCATCAATCATGCCGAAGATCGCGTGATCTTCTACGACCGCGCGTTCGAGCCGCTGATTGAGCGGTTGAGGCCGCAGCTTTCCGCCACGCAGCAGTTCATCCGCTTCGAGGACGAGTTCGACCAGCTGCTCGCCGCGGAGGACGGTGACTATTGCTGGCACGAAGGCGACGAGCGCGACCCCTGCGGCCTTTGCTACACCAGCGGGACCACTGGAAACCCGAAAGGCGTGCTCTACGAGCATCGCTCGACCGTGCTCCACGCGATGTCGATCGTCGCTCCGGACGCGTTCGACCTTTCGGCCCGCTCGGTCATCCTGCCGGTGGTACCGATGTTCCACGCCAACAGCTGGTGCCTGCCTTACGCAGTCGCGATCACTGGCTCGAAGCTGGTGATTTGCGGGGATAATCACCCCGAGCGACTTTGTCGCTTGTTCAACGAGGAGGGTGTTACCCACACTGCGGGCGTGCCCACCGTTTGGCTGAGCGTGATCGACCATGTCGAGCACACCGGCTCTGCGCTCGGCAAGCTGCGCCTCGTGATCATCGGCGGCTCGTCGGCGCCGCCTGCCACGATCCGCTGGTTCCGCGAGCGCGGAATCCACGTCAATCATTTGTGGGGCATGACCGAGATGACGCCGGTCGGGACCGTCGGCGCGCCGCCAGCCAACTGGGACGAGATGAGCGACGAGGAGCAGGTCGATTATATGTCGCGGCCCGGCCGCTCGATGTTCGGCGTCGAGCTTCGCACCGTCGATGCGAATGGGAATGTCCTGCCGCGCGACGGACTAAGCTCAGGTCGTTTGCAGACTCGCGGGCCAGCCGTGGTCCGCCGTTACTTCAAGCAGGACCAGGACGCGTGCGAGGAAGGACAATGGTTCGACACCGGCGACATGGCCGCGATCCACCCCGACGGGACGATCCAGATCACCGATCGAGCGAAGGACGTGATCAAGTCCGGTGGCGAATGGATCAGCTCGATCGAGCTCGAGAATGCGGCCGTCGGCTGCCCCGGCGTCGCCGAAGCCGCGGCAATCGGCATTCCGCACCCAAAGTGGGACGAGCGTCCGCTGCTTCTGGTCGTGAAGGATGTCGACAGCCAGGTCACGGAGACGGATATCCGCGATTATCTCTCCAGGGAGGTCGCGAAGTGGTGGATTCCGGACGCAATCGAGTTCGTCGGGGCGCTCCCGCACACGGCGACGGGAAAGCTCAGCAAGAAGGACCTGCGCGATACGTACCGCGATTATCGATTCGCCAACGCAGAGGCGATGATCGGCCGCTGACTAGAAAAACGCCGGCGGCTCGCCTAACTGGCGCGCAACTCCCCAGTCTTGAAGGAACGTTGCGACCCCATGGCCGCCCAATATGCTTTTGTCATGAAGGACATGACCAAGTCCTTCCCCGGCGCCCAGAAGCCGGTTCTCAACCACATCAACCTGCAATTCTATCACGGCGCCAAGATCGGCATCGTCGGCCCGAACGGCGCCGGCAAGTCGACGCTGATGAAGATCATGGCCGGCATCGACAAGGAGTATCAGGGCGAGGCCTGGCCGGGCGAGAATATCACTGTCGGCTATCTGCCGCAGGAACCGCAGCTCGATCCCAGCAAGAACGTGCTCGAGAACGTCAAGGACGGCGCTCGCGACGTCGCCGACATGGTCGACCGCTTCAACGCCATCTCCGCCGAGATGGGCGACCCCGAGGACGACACCGACTTCGACGCGCTGATGGAGGAGATGGGTGAGCTCCAGGGCAAGATCGATGCGGTCGACGGCTGGACTCTCGACAACCAACTCGAGGTCGCGATGGAGGCGCTGCGCTGCCCGCCTTCGGATTGGTCCGTCGAGAATCTTTCAGGCGGCGAGAAGCGCCGGATTGCGCTCACTCGGCTGCTGATCCAGAAGCCCTCGATCCTTCTGCTCGATGAGCCGACCAACCACCTCGACGCCGAAAGCGTCCAGTGGCTCGAAAACCATCTGAAGGAATATCCGGGCGCGGTGCTGATGATCACCCACGACCGCTATTTCCTCGACAATGTGGTGAGCTGGATCCTCGAGCTCGATCGCGGAAAATACTTCCCCTACGAGGGCAATTACTCGACCTATCTCGAGAAGAAGGCCAAGCGCCTCGAGCAGGAGGAGCGAGAGGAAACCGGCCGCCAGAAGGCGATCAAGGACGAGCTCGAATGGATCCGGCAGGGGGCCAAGGCGCGCCAGACCAAGTCCAAGGCCCGCATCGCCAAGTTCGACCAGCTGGTCGCCGCACAGGAAAAGCACGTTCCCGGCAAGGCCGAGATCCTCATCCAGGTGCCGGAGCGGCTCGGCGGCAAGGTCATCGAGGCGAACAAGCTCAGCAAGGCTTATGGCGACAAATTGCTGTTCGAGGACCTGAGCTTTACCCTGCCTCCGGGCGGCATTGTCGGCGTGATTGGGCCGAACGGCGCCGGCAAGTCGACCCTGTTCAAGATCATCACCGGCCAGGAGAAGCCGGATTCGGGCACGATCGACATCGGCCCGACCGTGCACCTCGGTTACGTCGACCAGAGCCGCGACCACCTCGATAATTCCAAGAACGTCTGGGAGGAGATCTCCGACGGGCTCGACTACATGAAGGTCAACGGCCACGACCAGTCGACCCGCGCCTATGTCGGTGCCTTCAACTTCAAGGGCCAGGACCAGCAGAAGAATGTCGGGAAGCTGTCGGGCGGTGAGCGCAACCGCGTCAACATTGCGAAGATGCTGAAGCGCGGCGGAAATGTGCTCCTGCTCGATGAGCCGACCAACGACCTCGACGTCGAGACTCTGGGTGCGCTCGAGGAAGCGATTGAAAATTTCGCTGGCTGCGCGGTCATCATCAGCCACGACCGCTTCTTCCTCGACCGCCTCGCGACCCACATTCTCGCCTTCGAAGGCGACAGCCGCGTCGAATGGTTCGAGGGCAACTTCCAGGCCTATGAGGAAGACAAGATCCGCCGCCTCGGCGAAGAAGCGACGCGCCCGCACCGGACGACGTATCGGAAACTGACGCGGTAGGTCCGGTGCCAGAGCCGACGTTCTTCGCGACAGAAGCCGACTTCCGCCGCTGGCTAGAGGCTAATCACGAGACCGCGCCCGAATTGCTGGTGGGATTCTGGAAGAAGGCGACGGGGAAGCCGTCGATCGACTGGCCGCAGGCGCGCGACGAGGCTTTGTGCTTCGGATGGATCGACGGGCATCGGAGGTCCTTGGGTGACGAGGCGCACACCATCCGCTTCACGCCCCGGCGCAAGGGCAGCATCTGGAGCAAGGTCAACGTCGAGCGGTTTGCGGCGTTGAAGGCTGCCGGGCTGATGACGCCGGCAGGGGAGGCGGCCTACGAGCGCGACAAGCACCGGAGCGGCGTCTATTCCTACGAGAAGCCGCTTGCTGAGCTGACGGCGCAAGAAGAGCGATTTTTCCGAAAGAACAAGGTTGCGTGGGCCGATTGGGAGAAAAGGCCGGCCGGCTATCGCAGGTCGGCGCTCGGGTGGATCACTGGAGCGAAGAGGACCGAAACGCGGGCAAAGCGGCTGAATGAGCTGATCGCCGTCAGCGCCCAAGGCCGCCGCCTGTCGCAATACGACTGGCAGAAGAAGCCGTGATCAGTGTCACCTCGCTGCTGTGGATCTGGAAAGGCTCTGACGCGGCCGGTCGCTGGTATTTCATCACCGTCCCCGAAGAGCAGTCAGCCGAAATCCGCGCTCATGCATTCGGAAATCCGCGCGGCTTCCAGTCGGTGAAGGTCGAGGCGCGCATCGGCGGCGTCGTCTGGCGGACGTCGGTCTTTCCGCTGAACAAGGGCGGCTATCTGCTGCCGATCAAGGCTGAGGTACGGCGGAAGGCAGACCTTGCCGCTGGCGACGAAGTCGCGGTCGAGCTGGAGCTGCTCTGAAAAGCTGGATATGTAGGATTTTAATAGCCATCACAGTGCCGGCTCTTGCTCCTCGTCCATCCCGCTTTGCGAAATGCGAGCTTGCCTTAAGTTCACTGCAAAAGCGCCGCTCTCCGTGAACTTAATCAACTTAAGCGTTTGAACCGCCGCCGCCGCCGGTCGATTTGTCGGCGGGATGGCGCGCCGGATAGCGTTGCTGGTGGTTGATGTCGTCCTGCTTATCGACGCCTTCCATCGCCTCGGGATCGCGGACCCGTTCCAGCTCGGCCTGCGTAGCGACGTCCTCCTGGAGGTTGCCGCCCGAACTCCCCCCTTGGCTCGGCGCCGGTTCGGCGCGGTCGATGATGTCGCTGTCGTCATTGTCCCGGGCGGTCTCGGTCCGACGGTTTTCCATGTCGCTCTCCTTCGATAGACCGAACGGACCACGCCAGGCGCCGTTCCCGCGCGAGCTCTCTCGGAACCTTCAGCTTTGCGATCCGGTTGAAGCTCTGTGCTGCAAGGACCACTTGACGCCTTTGTGACGGGCGCATCCCACGCGAGCGCGCCTTCACCCGACGCTGTCCGCATCTTCGGCGTCACCCTGATCGGCGCGACTCCGCACAATCTCCACAAGCTGCTTCTGACGCTCGGCTTCATCGCGGTCGCCTGGATCTTCGCCTGGGCCCTTCGGCAGATCCTGAAGCTGTTCATCGGCACCCGGGCAGGCACGCGCTTCCAGTTTTGGGCCAAGCAGGGTGTCAGCCTCGTGGTCGCGGGGATCGTCATCCTCGGCATCATGTCGATCTGGTTCGACAATCCGGCGCAGCTCGCGAGCGCCCTTGGACTCATCGGCGCCGGCCTCGCATTTGCGCTGCAGCGGGTAATCACCGCAGTCGCCGGCTATTTCGTCATCCTTCGCGGCAAGACCTTCAATGTCGGCGACCGGATCCAGATGGGGGGAGTCCGCGGCGACGTCATCGGGCTCACCTTCATGCAGACCCGAATCATGGAGATGGGCGAGTCGCCCCGAGAGAAGGACGACGACAAGTCGTGGGTCCACAGCCGCCAGTTCACCGGCCGCATCGTCACTGTCACCAACGACAAGGTCTTCGACTGCCCGGTTTACAATTACACGCACCAATTTGCCTATATCTGGGACGAGATCAGCATTCCGGTCGCCTTCCACCAGGACTTCGCCAAGGCCGAGCAGATCATCCTCAAGGCTGCGAACGGGCAGGCGCGTACCGCCAAGGCGATGGGCGAGGAAGAGGTGAAGCGCCTCGAGGAACGGTTCGGGATCGACGCCGGCGAAATCGATCCGCGGGTCTTCTGGAAGATCACCGAGAACTGGATGGAAATGACCGTCCGCTTCCTCGGTCCCGACCACGGCATCCGACAGATCAAGGACGGAATGACCCGGGAGATCATCGGCGGGTTCGAGAAGGCCAACATCCTGGTCGCGTCTGTGCGCCAGGAAGCGGTCACCATGCCGCATCCCAAAGAGGCGCGGAGACGGGCTTAGCTGGCTTTTCGCGCGAGCTGGCCGGCGGTGCGTTCGAAGCCCTGGGCCATGTCTTCGAGCACCCGGCTAGTCGTCACATCGAAGGTCGAGTCGGCAAGCCGGCGGCAATGTTCGGCCTGGGCGCGGAGCGAGCTGCACTGCTCCGAGCTCACATCGAGAAGCATGTTCACGGCACCTTTGAGTGAGCCGTCGCCATCGAACAGGGGCGTGGGGTAGGCGCGGAAGGCGACGCGGGAGCCATCCGGTCGCTCCGCGATCGCAACGGCATCGCGGATCACGCGCTGCTGCTTGATCGCCTGCGCCATGGGACAATCCGCATGTGGAAGCGGGTCGCCGCCGGTCGTGAACAGCTGCCACGTCACGCACCATTTGTCGCGGCCTAGCTCTGGTTCGCGTCCAGCGAAATCTATGCAGGCGTGATTCCAATAGGTGACGCGGCCCTTCGCGTCGGTCGTGTAGATCGGAACCGGAAGCGCATCGAGCACGCTGCGCCAGTCGGAGTCGGTGGACAAGGCATCAAGCGCCTTGTCGAGCAGTTGCTCGGGATTTTCGTGTGCCAGCATGAACTTACGAGTCGATTCTAACCCAGGTTGGGGGCCAGAACGGCTCAAGGCAGCTACTGTTCCCCCGCTGGGTCGAAACTATGGCGCCGTGGCTGCGCGACAACAGTGGACGAATCGAAACGAAGGCGAAATTTTCTGTGGATCATCGATCCACAATCGAGTTGCTCTAGCGAAGTCGTTTGACGAGCAGGCGGCCGTCTTCGCCGCTCTTCACCTCGAAATTAGGCACTGCCCGAATGAGATCGGAGAGTCTGGTGTAGCCATAGTTTCGTGCGGCGAAGCTCGAGACTGCCTTCGCGCGCTGCCCCAGTTCGGACAGCGGTGTGTAACCTTCTTCGTCTCGCTTCGAGGCCTTGTAGGCGGATCCAAGGACCTGGAGCAGCTCCGGATCGACCGGACGCTGGCCCTTGCCGATCACAGGCTGCTCGAGCTGCTCGGCATCGTCCAGCGCCAGCGCACCGACGTCGAAGAACCGGGTGCAGGCCTGCTGGAAAGATACCGGAGTTTTGGCCATGCCGAAGCCATAGACGGGAAGCCCGTCCTCACGGATGCGCTGCGCGAGCGGCAGGAAATCGCTGTCCGACGACATGATCCCGACTCCGTCGACGTTACCGCGATAGAGCAGGTCCATCGCGTCGATGGTCATGCGCATGTCGGTTGCGCTCTTGCCTTTGACGACGTCGAACTGCTGCATTGGAATGATCGAATGCGAGCCGGTGAGCTGGCCCCAGCCTTTGAGGCTTGCCTTCGCCCAATTTCCGTACGCGCGCCGGATGTTGATCGTCCCGAGTTCGCCAAGGACCAGGAGCACTTCGTCGAGATGCTCGGGCGATGCGTTGTCGGCATCGATCAAGAGGGCAATATTGGCTTCCTGTTCGGGCAAGCGGTCGCGCATTCACGAGTCCTTTTTGACCCCATCTAGCGCGGCGTCGCGGAATGACCACAGGTGGGCGCGCGAACCTGTTCCGTACATGAACAGTAAAGGGTCGATGCGGGAACGAAACGCCCTCTCAATGCTTGTAAACCCCGACAGCAGGGGGCGAGTTAGAGAAGGGACAGGACGATGAGGAAGCTTGGTCTTGCTGCAGCCCTCGCCGCTAGCGTTGCGGTGACCGGCTGCGCCACTTACCCGGACCAATATGGCTACGGGCCTTATGGTTATAACAACGGCTATTACAACAATGGCTATTACGGCCAGCCTTATGGCAACAGCACTGGCGCGAACGTAGCAACCGGCGCCGCGGTTGGTGCCGTTGGCGGCGCGGTTGCCGGTGCGGTTCTTCCGGGCGTCAGCACCGGGCAGGGCGCAATTGCCGGTGCGATTCTCGGCGGCGTTCTCGGCGCTACCGTTCACGGGCGGCAATATTACCGCGATACCCGCGGCTATTGCTATTACGTCGACCAGTACGGACAGCCGCACTATAGCTACGACATCCGCTGCTAGTCGGCAGGTTCACGTTTCTTTGAGCGATGCAGGGCGGGAGGCAACTTCCGCCCTGTTTTCGTTCGCCGCAAGACAAAGCGACTGCTCGCATTGACCGCGCGTCGCAGGCGACTGGCCTCAATTTCGGGAACGAAACTGCTGTCAGCACACTGAATCGCGCGTGTGGGGGTTCAGCATTCGGAGAAGGTCTCATGAAGCGTCTTTTGATTTCAGCAGCTGCGGTCAGCAGCCTAGCGCTCGGCGGATGCGCAACCAATCCGCAGAACGATCACATGATCGCCAGCGAAGCCACCGGGGCAGCGATCGGCGCGGGAGCCGGCGCGGTTGCCGGGTCGATCCTTCCGGGCATCGGCACTGGTGCCGGAGCCGTGGCCGGAGCGGTGCTTGGCGGCGTCGTCGGCGCGGTTATTGGCGGTCATCAATATTACCGCGATACGCGCGGCTATTGCTACTGGGTCGATTCGAACGGACAGCCGCACTATAATTACAATACAAGGTGTTAAGAGCTACTGCTTAGGCAGGGTGGAAGGTTCCGTCCGCCTCGTCGAGCACATAGAGAATACCTTCGGAAATCGAGAAATGGGCGCCGTGGAGTTTCAGGCGCCCATTTTTTTCGCGCTCGGCGATCCAGGGAAAGGTTCTAAGATTGGCGAGGCTCACCTTCACTGCCTCATGCTCCATGTCGAGGAATGCGGGCCGATCCAGCTCCTGATGGCGAGCGCGAACCTGGTCGCGTGCGGCATCGAGCATGCGGACCCAGTCACCGATGAAATGGCCTTCGCCGGGCGAGACATCATCGAACTTGGCAGTGAGAGCCGCCGCGCAGCCGCCGCAGAATCCGTGGCCCATGACCAGGATCTCGCCCACCTCGAGCTGCGTGACGGCGAACTCAAGCGCGGCCGAAACGCCATGATAGCCGCTGCTGGTCTCGTAAGGAGGGGCGAGCGCCGCGATGTTGCGGGCGACGAACATCTCGCCAGGCCGCGCGTCGAAGATCTCGGCCGGATCGCTCCGGCTGTCGGCGCAGGCTAAAATCATAACCTCCGGGTTCTGGCCCTCGGCAAGCTCGGCCCAGCGTTCGCGTTCTTGGGCCCAGCGGTTCTTACGGAATCGGCGATAACCTTCGATCAGCTGCTTCATGTAAGGCATGGAGGCGCGCTAATCGCATCAGGGCAGGGGTGGCAAGGCCGGATGCCAGTCGCTATCTGCGCGGCATGAACGCCCCCGCCGCAGTTCCGCCAAAGCAGCGCAAGCCCGACTGGATCCGGGTCAAGGCTCCGGTCAGCGAAGGCTATCACGCCACGCGAAGGCTGATGCGCGATCTCGGCCTTGCCACGGTATGCGAGGAAGCTGCCTGCCCAAACATCGGCGAGTGCTGGACCAAGAAGCACGCGACGGTGATGATCCTCGGGGACACCTGCACGCGCGCTTGCGCCTTCTGCAACGTGAAGACCGGCATGCCGCGTGCCGTCGATCCGCTGGAGCCTGAGCACGTCGCGACGGCGGCTGCGGAGCTGGGGCTCGAGCATATCGTGGTCACGTCGGTCGATCGCGATGATCTTCCGGATGGTGGGGCTCGGCAGTTCGTCAAGGTGATCGAGGCGCTGAGGAAGCGCACGCCGTCGACGACCATCGAGATCCTGACCCCGGACTTCCGGAACAAGAGCGAAGCAGCGGTCGAAGAAATCGTCGCCGCTGGACCCGACGTCTATAATCACAATTTGGAGACGGTGCCGCGCCTCTACCCGACCATCCGCCCCGGCGCGCGGTACTATGCCTCGCTTCGCCTGCTCGAGAGCGTCAAGCGCAAGGCGCCGCACATCTTCACCAAATCGGGCGTCATGGTCGGTCTCGGTGAAGAGCGGCTCGAGGTTCACCAGGTCATGGACGACATGCGCTCGGCAGGCGTCGATTTCCTGACGATGGGCCAATATCTCCAGCCGACGCCTCGTCATGCGAAGGTTGCGGAGTTCATCACGCCCAAGGCGTTCGATGCTTATGCGGCGATTGCCCGAGCCAAAGGCTTCCTGCTCGTCGCTGCCTCTCCGCTCACGCGGTCGAGCTATCATGCCGGCGACGATTTCAAGAAGATGCAGGCGACACGCCTTGCACAGCTGGAGCGTTCAAACGGCTGATGCCGCGCCACAGCGAGAACAAGCACCTTCCTTATACGCCTGAGCAGCTGTTCGAGCTGGTGGCGGACGTTGCGCGCTATGACGAGTTCCTGCCGTGGGTGGTTGCTGTCCGGGTCCGTTCATCAAGCGAGACCGAGACGGTCGCCGACCTGGTCGTCGGGTTTAACGCCTTCAAGGAACGCTTCACCAGCCGGGTTCACAAGGAGCGTCCAGACCGCATCTGCGTCGATTATGTCGAAGGCCCGCTGAAATATCTCCACAACGAGTGGAAGTTCGATCGTGCGGCCGACGGCGGAACGAATCTGTTCTTCTCGGTCGATTTCGCGTTCAAATCGCGGTTGTTCGAAACGCTGGCGGGTTCGATGTTCGACCGGGCGCTGAGGCGAATGACCAATGCCTTCGAGCAGCGCGCCGCCGCGCTCTACGGCATCAGCAGGTCGAGCGCGCAAAGCGCCGCCTGAAGGCGGACACCGGCGCGGGTCTTCTCGTCGAAGAACTTCTGGTCGGCGACGATCTTGGCGGGATCGGCGTTGCGCTCTGCTGTCGCGAAAACGACGGTGCCGACCGGCTTTGCCGCCGTCCCGCCGCCTGGCCCGGCAATGCCGGTTATCGCTACGGCAATGTCGGCTTCCGAGGCCGCAAGGGCCCCGCGCGCCATCGCCCAGGCGGTCGCGACGCTGACGGCGCCGAACGTGTCGACGACCTCTTCGGAAACGTTCAGCTCGCTGATCTTCGCGGCGTTGGAATAGGTTACATAACCGGCTTCGAACATCTCGGACGATCCCGGGATTTCCGTCAGCGCTGCGCAGACGAGACCACCGGTGCAGCTCTCCGCGACGGCTACCTTTCGGCCGGCAGCGCGGTTGGCCTCGACGACCTCGCGTGCCTTCGCAACCAGCTCCTCGGGGAGAAGCCTGTCGTTCACTTCCAAAGTCCGATTCGGACGCTTGCCACGGCCTGCGCGGCGATTCCTTCTCCGCGACCGATGAAACCGAGCCCTTCGGTAGTGGTCGCCTTGATGCTCACCTGCTCAATCCTCGATCCCGCGATCTCCGCGACGCGCGCACGGATGCGATCGCGATATGGTCCGACTTTCGGCGCTTCCGCGATGATCGTACAATCAACATGGTCGAGGATTGCTCCAAGGTCCCGGAGCAGAGCGACTGCGTGAGCGAGAAAGAGCGACGAGTCAGCGTCCCTCCACTGCGGATCGGACGGAGGGAAATGCTCGCCGATATCTCCCAGACCTGCGGCGCCCAGTAGCGCATCGGTGATTGCATGAAGCACCACGTCGGCGTCGCTGTGCCCAGCAAGCCCACGGCTATGAGGGACTTCGACTCCACCGAGCATGATCGGGCCATCGCCAGCGAACGCATGGACGTCGAAGCCAGTGCCGGTGCGGGGACTGAGCGTGCCGGCAAGCCATTGCTCGGCGCGCTCGAAGTCTGCCGATAAGGTCAGTTTCTCGAGCGCGGGATCGCCGTCGACCGCGGCGACCTTCATGTTGGCCGCGCGCAATACGGTCGTTTCGTCTGTAGGGGAGGCGCCGCGCCAGTCGGCATAGGCACTTTTGAGTGCGGCGAGACGAAATGCCTGGGGGGTCTGGACCCGGACGAGCCCCGAGCGATCGACCGGCTCGCCGAGCGATTCGCCGGCGCGCGAAAGCGTATCCCCGACAGGCAGCACCGGCGCGGCGCCTTCGAAGAACTCGAGGCTCGCGAGCAACCGGTCGACGACCGCGGGAGGACAGAAGGGGCGGGCGGCATCGTGCACCAGTACCGCGTCTCCACCGATCGCATCGAGACCGGCCCGAACCGAATCTGCGCGGTCCATGCCTCCTTCGATCAGGTCACCGACGTCGAGGCCGGCGAGCGCCGCCGCAGCTGTTTCCTGTTGGCCTTGGCCGACGACAACGCGTGTGGATTGCACCGCGGGGTGGCGCAGCAGGCATTCCGCGGCCCAGCGCAGCACGGGCTTGCCGCCGAGGAGCCTAAACTGCTTGGGGATGCCGCCGCCGAGGCGCTCGCCTTTGCCGGCGGCAACGATGAGGGCAGTCGTGGTCACGCCGCGCGCGTCTAGGACCGCTTGCCTTGTCCGCCAAGGCCTGTTCCCCTATCTCCGCCCAGCTCATGAACGCGTTGAAGCCCATCAGGATCGGCCCGATCGAGGTCGCGTCGCCTGTGATCCTGGCGCCGATGACGGCTGTGACCGACCTGCCGTTCAGGCGTGCGGTGAAGCGCTATGGCGCCGGTCTGACGGTCACCGAGATGATTGCCAGCCAGGCGATGATCCGCGAGACCCGCCAGTCGATTCAGAAGGCGATGTGGGACCCGGCCGAAGAGCCGGTCTCGATGCAGCTTGCCGGCTGCGAGCCGCACGTGATGGCCGAAGCAGCGAAGCTCAACGAGCAGCGCGGCGCCGCGATCATCGACATCAACATGGGCTGCCCGGTGAAGAAGGTGGTCAACGGATGGGCCGGCTCGGCGCTGATGCGCGACCTCAAGGGCGCTGCCGCGATCATCGACGCCACCGTCAAGGCGGTGAAGGTGCCGGTGACGCTCAAGACGCGAATGGGCTGGGATCACAACAGCCTCAACGCGCCGGAGCTCGCGCGAATCGCTCAGGACCTCGGCGTGCAGATGATCACCATCCACGGGCGCACGCGCTGCCAAATGTACAAGGGCGAAGCGGACTGGGCCTTCGTTCGAAAGGTCAAGGAAGCCGTCTCGATCCCCGTCATCGTCAACGGCGACATCAACTCGGTCGAGGATTCCCGGCACGCGCTCGCGCAATCCGGCGCTGACGGCGTCATGATCGGCCGCGGCGCTTATGGCCGTCCGTGGTTCGTCGCGCAGGTGATGAGCGATCTCGGTGGGGGAGGGCACCGGCCCGACCCGGAGCTGGATGAGCAGCTGGCCACGATGCTCGAGCAATATCGCGAAATGCTGGAGCTCTACGGCACGCACACGGGCGTGAACCTCGCGCGCAAGCACATCGGCTGGTACACCAAGGGCCTTCCGGGCTCCGCCGAGTTGAGGAACCGCGTGAACCAGCAGGACGATCCGACTGTGGTCGTTCGGATGTTGCAGGAATTCTATTCGCCGTGGCTCGCGCGCTCTGCCGCCTGAGCGAAATCTTCATCCAACAACTGTGTTTTTTGTGCAACGGCCATGCTAGGGCCGTGACCGAATGGATGCGCGTACGGCCGACTCTCCGGTAATTTCTCAGCAGGAAAGCTGGCTCCAGCGAGAGCGGGTGAGCGGACGGTTCTACGACCGGCTGATGGTCGTGCTGGGCCTTGTCTTGCTCGGCATCCTCGGGTTCAGCGCGTGGCTGCTGAACCGCGAAGCCGAGCCAGGTACGTTGCTGAGCGCGCCTTTCGCAGCGCTCCTTCTCATCGCGATATTGCTTCCTGCAATCGTGTTGATGGCGCTCTACGCGCGCAAGGTCGCCGTGCGCCGTGCGGAGGAAGGCGGCCTGGGAAGCGGCAGGCTCCATGTCAGATTGGTTGCGCTGTTCACTGCCGTCGCTGCCGTACCGACGGTTCTGGTCGCGATCTTCGCCTCTGTACTGTTCCAGAGCGGCCTGGAATTCTGGTTCTCCAACCGTGCCCGCAACATGCTCGAGAACACGGTTCAGGTGGCGCAGGGCGTATATCGCTACGAGCTTGGCCAAGTTGGCGATCAGGCGACGACGATGGCCGGAGATCTCACCGTCTATCTGCAAAAGCTCTCAATGGACGATCCGCAGTTTAAGACGGGGCTTGCGTATCAAACTTACCAGCGGTCGCTGAACGAAGCTGCCTTATTTAAGATCGGGCCGAGCGGAGAAATCCAGACCCTCGCGCTCGCAAACGGCTACGTTGGGATGCTGAATGAAAGTCGGATCAAGGCGGCGGTCGTCCGTCTCAACAAGCTTCCGAATAATGCGAGTGTCGATGCCGAGACCCCGAACCGAATCGCGGTCATCACCCGACTGGCGCCGGAAACGAACACGTATCTCTATGTTGGACGATATGTTGATCCTGAGATTGCTGCTCAAACCAATCGGGCGAATGCGGTTCTCAAGGACTATCATGCGCTCCTGAAGCGCTCTCGAATCAACCAGTTGCGCTTCAATGCCGCACTCCTGTTTGGTTCGCTGATCATTGTCGGGTTGTCGATATTGACGGCATTGAAGCTTGCCGACCGGATGGTTCGGCCTGTGGGTCAGCTTGTCGGGGCCGCCGGACAAATCGAAGAGGGCGACTTCTCGGCCCGAGTTCCCGTCTCTCAGACGGAAGACGAGGTGCAGACTCTGGCGCTTGCCTTCAACCGCATGGCCGGCCGCTTGGAAGAGCAAACTGGCGCTCTCAAGGCGGCGAATACCCAGCTCGAGACGCGACGGGCATTCATGGAAGCTGTGCTCTCTAGCGTCACTGCTGGCGTGATCGCGGTCGATACCACGCTTCGAGTGCTGCTGCTCAACCGCTCGGCCGAGACCTTGCTTGAGAAAGGCGAGGGCGAGATCGAGGGCAGGGATCTTGCCGTGGTTTCGCCCGAGCTCGATGAGTTCATGCGCGGCGAGCAGGCGGAGGCGAACGTCTTGCTGTCATACGAAGGCGTGCCGCGAACGCTCGCCGTGAAGCGTGTCCGCTATCAGGATGGTGCCGTCCTGACGTTCGACGACATCACCGACCAATTGTCTGACCAACGGCGCGCTGCCTGGTCCGACATTGCGCGGCGCATTGCACACGAGATCAAGAATCCGCTCACCCCCATCCAGCTCGCGGCGGAGCGGCTGCAGCGGCGGTTCGGCGAGGAAATCTCCTCGGACAAGGAAACGTTCGAACGGCTGACCGCCACGATCGTGCGGCAGGTCGGCGATCTCAGGCGAATGGTCGACGAATTCTCGAACTTCGCGCGGATGCCAAAGCCGGTTTTCCGCGACGAAGACGTTCACGAAATCGCCCGCCAGGCGCTCTTCCTGCACGAGGTCGCGCATCCGGCGATCAGCTTCTCGCTACAGCCGTCCCAAGGCCCGTTCCGCATGGTCTGCGATCGTCGCCAGCTCGCCCAAGCGCTGACGAATATCGTCAAGAACGGCGTGGAAGCCATTGAAACCAGGAGAAATCGTGGCGAGCACAGCCTTGCTGGCGATCGGCTCGAGGTGAAGTTGCACTCTGACGACGATCATCTGGTGATCGACGTTCTCGACACCGGTATTGGGCTGCCCGAGGACCGCGACCGGTTGACCGAGCCTTATGTGACGACGCGGGTGAGGGGGACGGGGCTCGGCCTCGCGATCGTAAAGAAGATCGTGGAGGAGCATTTCGGCGAGATTGCGTTCCTCGACCGCCCTGGCGGCGGCACGCACGTCCGGATTTCATTCGATACGGCGAAGCTTGCCGCGCTGGCGACGAGCGAGGCCGCGGCGGCTGATCACAATGATGATAATGATGAGGAAGCCTGATGGCGCTTGAGGTGCTCGTGGTCGACGACGAGGCGGACATCCGCGATCTCGTCAGCGGCGTTCTGGAAGATGAAGGCTATACGGTCCGAAGCGCGGCCGACAGCACGCAGACACTGAATGCGATCGAGGAGCGGCGGCCCTCGATGGTGCTGCTCGACGTGTGGTTGCAGGGATCGAAGCTGGACGGGCTTCAGCTGCTTCAGGAGATCAAGCGCCGTGATTCGACGATTCCAGTATTGATGATCTCCGGCCATGGAAACCTCGACACGGCTGTTGCGGCGGTGAGGGAAGGGGCGATCGATTTCATCGAAAAGCCCTTTGAGGCGGAGCGGCTGATCTATCTCGTCGACCGTGCCACCGAGACCGAACGGCTGCGGCGCGAGAATGAGACCCTGCGGCTGCAAGTCGGGCAGGAGGACCAGCTCCACGGCAGCTCGATCGCAATCAACACGGTGCGGGCAACGCTGAAGCGCGTTGCTCCGACGGGCAGCCGCGTGCTGATCTACGGTCCGCCGGGTGTCGGCAAGGAAATTGCAGCGCGGATGATCCATCAATGGAGCCCGCGTTCGCGAGCGCCCTTCATCGTGCTTTCCGCGGCGATGATGAGCCCCGAGCGGGTCGAGGAGGAATTGTTCGGCACTGAGGTCGACGGCGCAATGCGCCCCGGAATGCTCGAGCATGCCCATGGCGGGACGCTGTTCCTCGATGAGATTGCGGACATGCCGCTCACCACGCAGGCCAAGATCCTCAGGGTCCTCACGGACCAGAGCTACAATCGCGTGGGTGGGCAGCGGCCGATCAAGGTGGATGTGCGGGTGCTCTCCGCAACGTCGCGCAACCTTCAGGACGAGATCACTGCGGGGCGTTTTCGCGAAGACCTGTTCTATCGCTTGAATGTCGTGCCGGTGAAGCTCCCGCCGCTGAAGGAGCGGCGCGAGGACATCCCCGAGCTCGTCAGCCACTTCCTTGCCCGTTATGCGGCAGAGCGCCGAATGCCTCCGCCTAGCATTTCCGAAGAAGCGATGGCCGCGCTCCAGGCGCACGACTGGCCAGGCAACATCCGCCAACTCCGCAACATCATCGAGCGGACGCTGATCCTCTCGCCGGGCGACCGCGCATCGCGCATTGACGTGGACCTGTTGCCGCCGGAAGTACTCGACAATCAGAGCTCTATCGGCGGCTCCAGCACGACAATGGCAATCATGGGAAGCCCGCTCCGCGAAGCCCGCGAATCATTCGAACGAGAGTATCTGAAGATCCAGATCCGGCGGTTTTCCGGCAACATCTCGCGCACAGCGTCGTTCATCGGCATGGAACGGTCAGCATTGCACCGGAAGCTGAAGGCCCTGGGAATCGGGGACAAGAGAGAGGGGGAGGAATAGGAGGCGCCATGGCCGCGCGTTCGCTGAGCCTTCAGGACCAATTCCTCAACAGTGTTCGGCGCGCCAAGCTTCCCGTCACGATCTTCCTCGTTAAAGGCGTGAAGCTCCAGGGCGTCGTCACCTGGTTCGATGCCTTCTCGCTGCTGCTTCGCCGCGATGGCTCATCTCAACTGGTGTACAAACATTCGATCTCGACCATCATGCCGAGCGATAAGCCGGCCGATTTCGATCCGGTAATCGGAGCGTCAGGCGCCAAAGCAACGCTTCAGGAGCTCTTCCTCGGCGCCGCAGCCCGTGAGAGTGAGCGAATGACTTTGTTCCTCATCAACGGCGTCATGCTCCAGGGGTCGATCACCGGGTTCGACCAGTTCAGCCTGGTTCTCGAACGCGGCGGCCAGATCCAGCTCGTGTACAAGCACGCGATCTCCACGCTCCAACCGGCAAATCCGCTCAGCTTGGACGCCGAGCAGGATGCGAACACTGAGGATGGAGCTGCGTCCTGAACGAGTTCGACGGCAACGGCGCAATCGAGGTCGCGCGCGGCGAACGGGCCGTGATTGCCGTTCCTGAGCTGCCTCGCGAAGCATCACGTCGCTCGGCCGATGCTCGCGTTGAGGAAGCGGAGGGGCTCGCGCAAGCGATCGGCATCGATGTGGTTGCGGCGTGTCCGTTCCGTGTGCGGACGGTGAGGCCCGCCACCCTGCTCGGCAAAGGGCAAGTCGAAGAGATCGCACAAGCCGCTGAGGAGCAGCGTGCGGGCCTAACGATCGTCGATGCCGCGCTAACTCCGATCCAGCAAAAGAATCTCGAAGATGAGGTTGGTACCAAGGTCATCGACAGGACCGGGCTGATCCTCGAGATCTTCGGCGAGCGCGCGGCGACCGCTGAAGGTCGGCTCCAGGTCGAGCTCGCGCATCTCGATTATCAGGCAGGCCGGCTCGTCCGGAGCTGGACCCACCTGGAGCGCCAGCGAGGCGGTTTCGGGTTTCTCGGCGGCCCAGGTGAAACGCAGATCGAAGCCGACCGCCGGCAGATTCGAGACCGGATGGCCAAGATCCGGCGTGAGCTCGACCAGGTGAAACGCACGCGCGCGTTGCATCGGGGAAGGCGCCAGCGGGCGCCCTGGCCCGTGATTGCGCTTGTCGGCTATACGAACGCTGGAAAATCAACGCTTTTCAATCGTCTAACCGGCGAATCTGTGTTCGCCGAGAACCTGCTCTTCGCGACGCTCGACCCGACGATGCGCGACATTCGCCTTCCGGGTTTCGACAAAGCCATCCTTTCGGACACTGTTGGCTTCGTGAGCGACCTGCCGACGGAGTTGATTGCCGCATTCCGCGCGACGCTCGAGGAAGTGCGTGAGGCGGACCTGCTCGTTCATGTTCGGAACATGGCGCATCCCGACCGCGAGGCGCAGCGCGAGGATGTCGAGGACGTGCTTGGCTCGCTTGGCCTTAGCGAAGAAGGCGCTCCGCCGCGGATCGAAGCGTGGAACAAGATCGACCTGGTGTCAGCGGGGGAACGTGAGCGGCTCCTCGAAGAAGCACGGCGCCGCAAGGACGTCGTGCCGCTCTCGGCGATGACGGGCGAGGGCATGGAAGAGCTGCGCCAGTGCATGGCGGCGAAGCTGAGGAGAGGGGAGCAAGTCCACCACATCCGTCTTCCGGCTGCCGCCGGCGAACGAATCGCCTGGCTTCATTCCCGAGGAGAAGTCCTTAATCAGAAGGTCGAGCAGGATCAGGTTGAGCTGGAGGTGCGGCTGTCGCCTGACAATTGGGCTCGTTTTCAGGGCCTGGAGTCTGCCTGAGCCTTCTTGGCGCGCACCCAGAGCGCTTCTTTCTCGTCTAGCGACAGATCGGCGAAGCCCGGTTCGTGCTCGATTGACCGGAAGCGCTGCTCGAACTTTCGATTGGCTTCACGAAGAGCCGCTTCCGGCTCGATATTAAGATGACGTGCCAAGTTTACGACGGCGAACAGAAGGTCGCCTAGCTCGTCGAGCTTGCGGTCATGCTCTGTCTCGGCGTCAAGCTCGGCGAGTTCCTCGTCGATCTTCGCGCGAGGGCCTGAAACGTCAGGCCAATCGAAGCCCACGCGCGCGGCGCGTCGCTGAAGCTTGGCGGCACGTTCGAGAGCTGGAAGCGCCAGCGCCACGCCGGCAAGCGCGCTCTTGTCGGGATTTGAGGCGCGTTCTTCCGCCTTGATGATTTCCCAGAGATAATGGCCGCCCTGCTGGGCATCGCCGAAAATGTGCGGGTGCCGGCGTTCCATCTTGTCGCAGATGCGTTCGAGCACGTCTGTGAGCGTAAAGAGACCAGCTTCCTCGGCCATTTGCGCGTGGAAGACGACCTGGAGCTGAAGATCGCCAAGTTCGTCGGCGAGCGCATCCATGTCTTTGCGCGCAATCGCGTCCGCGACCTCGTAGGCTTCCTCGATCGTGTAGGGCGCGATGGTCTCGAACGTCTGTACTGTGTCCCATTCGCAGCCGCTAACCGGGTCGCGGAGGCGGCGCATGATCTCGACGAGGCGCTCAAGCGGCATGAGGGGCCCTCGCGCTCCTATAAGCTGAAAGTATGATAATATGCATTATGTAAAGTATAGCATACGGTCAGGGGACGAGGATGAGCCACCGCCCCTCGACGCCCCAGCGGCTCAATGAGGACAGATAGTTCATTCCAAGCACGTTGAGATCGTCATTGTCGGCAACCTCGAGCGCGACGTTCCGGCGCGTGATGCCGCCGATCGTCAATTCATCAGCGCGCCCGCTGGCAACCCGTATCACGCCGTTACCCGTGCGAACGAACAGATCCCGTTGCGATGACGTCTCAATCCGTGCGGCCTTCGCCGTGCCCCTATCGATCGTCGTCGTCGTGGCGCCGCTGTCGACCAGGAACTTCACGTCATGACCGTTGAGCTTGGCATTGACCCAGAAATGGCCGTCGATCGCCATGGGGATACGCGTTTCGCTTCCTTGCTGCACCGGCGTACCCACGGCCTCGGCCTTCAGCCGCTCGGCAACCCAGCCGAGATTGTCTCGAAAAGTGAACAGGATGAAGCCAGCTCCGAAGATCGCGACCCACGCCAGCGCCATGGTGATCAGCTTTGCGATCGGCTCGCGCCTGGTGATTAGCGCGCCGAGCACGAGCATCGCCGCCATCAGGAGGTAGAGCCCGCCAAGCATCGTGTCATTGGACATCAGGCGGTGATCTCCAGGCCATCATAGGCCGGCGCCGCCCAGTCGGGCAGTTCCGCGGTCAGCGTTCGGTAGTCGAGTCCGTTACCCATGTGTACGAGATAAAGCTGGCCGACGCGCAAGTCTCGCGCTGCAGCCAAAAGGCCGTCCAGATGCATGTGCGTCGGGTGTGGCTTGCGCGTCAGGCAGTCCGCAATCCACACGTCCACGCCTTGGTACAGAGCAGCCATTTCATCGCTCAAGCTGCTGAAATCTACCGCATATCCGACTGAGAATCCTCCCTCATCGAAGCGCAACCCAAGAGACGTGACGCTGCCGTGCGGCTGATCAACGAACGTTACGGGACATTGGCCGAAGCGGAGCTCGTCGCCGAGCTCGCGCGCTTCAGCGATTGGCCGATAGAAGTCTGACTGCTCGAAAACATAGCCGAACCGCGTACGCAGCTGCGCGAGGTCTTCGGTCCTGGCGTATAATGGCACCGGTCCCCCGATCGCCTGGGCGACGGGCCTGAGTTCGTCGATGCCATGGCAATGATCGCCATGGTCGTGCGTCACAATGACACCGGCAAGACGGCTGACCTCGGCGGCTAGCAATTGCTGACGCAGGTCGGGACCGCAGTCGACTAGCATGCGTTCACCGGCGCTTTCGACCAGCAGCGACGTTCGGAGGCGCGCGTTCCGCGGCTCAGCCGGGTCGCACAGGCCCCAGTCATTTCCGATCTTCGGAACGCCGGTAGACGTGCCGCAACCAAGGATCCGAGCTTTCAAGCTAGTCTTGGGCTTTCTTGAACAATCTGAAGAAGTTGTTGGTGGTGGCCTCGGCGAGCTCTTCAGGGTCTTCGCCCCTCAATTCAGCTATGAACGTGGCGGTGTCAGCGACGAACGCCGGCTCGCATTTTTGTCCACGGTGTGGGACCGGCGCGAGAAAGGGCGAATCCGTTTCGACCAGCATCTGATCCGGCGGCAGCCATTTCGCGGTCGCCTGCAGGTCGGCCGCGTTCTTGAAGGTCACGATCCCGGACAGCGAAATGTAGAAGCCGAGATCCAGTGCCTGCCGGGCGAGTTCAGCCGATCCGGTGAAGCAATGCAGGACACCCATGACGTCCCCTTCCCTCACGGCGGAAGAGAGCATCTCGGCGGTATCCTCCTCCGCCTCGCGGGTGTGGACGACCAGTGGCAAGCGGGTCTCGCGGGCGGCGTCAATATGGGCCTGGAAGCGCTCGCGCTGCGCGGCTCGATCGGACTTGTCGTAATAATAATCGAGCCCGCATTCGCCGATCGCGATCACACGGCGGTGGTCGGCACCTTCAACGAGCGCGGCGGCGCCGAGATCAGGGTGGGCATCGGCCTCGTGCGGGTGAACGCCGACGCTAGCCCAGACGTCCGGCTCTCGCTCGGCAAGGGCGATGATGTCACGCCATTCTCGCTGTCGCGTGGAGATGTTCAGGAATCCGGAGACGCCGCGTTCCCGAGCTTTGGCAAGCACTTCGTCTTGCCGCTCGACCAGACCCTCATAATTCAGATGGCAATGGCTATCGATCAGCCTCAAGCCGCCGCCTCCTCATCCTCGGGAAGCTCGAGGCGCGGGAAAATCGGCGTGGGCTGCGGGATCGCCGAGCCGCCGTCGCCCGCGTCGATCAGTGTCAGGAGCTTGTCCGCGGCCTCGGGAACGATCGGCGCAATCGCACGCGTCAGCTCGCGGACGGCGGATACGAGGGTTCCCAGCACGGCGGCCATGCGCTCAGGATCAGTCTTACGGAGCGCCCACGGCGCTTGCGTGTCGACATACGCGTTGCACGCGAACACCGCGCGGAGCCAAGCTTCGATCCCGATCGAGAAGGCGAAACGCTCGAATGCGTCCGGCATCTCTTCACGCGTGGCGCGATTGACCAGGTCGAGCAGCTGCATGTCCTCAGGCGCCTCACCTTGTTCCGGAAGAATGCCATACAGACTCTTGTAAACCATCGAGAAAGTGCGTTGCGCGAGGTTGCCGAAACTGTTCGCCAGCTCGGCATTGGCGCGCGCGACTATCGCCTCCGCGCTATAGCTCCCGTCCTGGCCGAACGAGACTTCCCGCAGCAGGAAATAGCGCAGTGCGTCCACGCCGAAGCGCTCGGCTAGCACCATCGGGTCGACGACATTGCCGACGCTTTTCGACATCTTTTCGCCGCGGCTTAGCAGGAAGCCGTGTCCGTAGACCTGCTTCGGCAGCTCGATGCTCGCGGACATGAGGAAGGCGGGCCAATAGACCGCGTGAAACCGCACGACGTCTTTGCCGATCAAATGGACGTCCGCGGGCCAGTATCGGCGCCACAAAGGCGTATCGTCCGGATAACCGAGGCCGGTCACATAGTTCGTCAGCGCGTCCAGCCACACGTACATCACGTGATTGTCGCTCCCCGGCACCGGCACGCCCCAGTCGAAACTGGTGCGCGAGATGCTGAGGTCCTTCAGCCCTCCTTCAACGAAGCGCACGACCTCGTTGCGCCGGCTTTCCGGGCGGATGAAGTCGGGATTTGCGGCATAATGGTCGAGCAACTTCTGCTGGTATTTCGACAGCCGAAAGAACCAGCTCTCTTCGACCGTCCACTCGACCGGCGTGCCCTGCGGCGAGAGCTTCGAACCGTCGTCGCCAACGGTGAGCTCTTCCTCTTCGTAATAGGCCTCGTCGCGGACCGAGTACCAGCCTTCGTAGCGATCGAGGTACAGGTCGCCGTTCGCCTCCATCGCCGACCAGATTGCCTGGCTCGCACGGTAATGATCCGGCTGCGATGTTCGGATGAAACGGTCATACGAGACGTTGAGAGCGTCGCACATATCCTGGAAAAGACGCGACATTTTGTCGGCGAACGCGCGCGGCTCGACGCCTTCGCCCCGAGCAGCCTGAGCCATCTTCAACCCGTGCTCGTCGGTGCCGGTCTGAAAGCGAACGTCGCGACCCTGGCTGCGCTGGAAGCGCGCGATCGCATCGGCCGCAATCGCTTCATAGGCATGGCCGATATGCGGCGGCCCGTTCGGATAGCTGATCGCTGTCGTGATATAGAAGGGCTCGCCCATGGCGTCGCCCTAGCCGCCTGCCCCTATTGCTTCAAGAAACCGGCTTCCCGACCTCAGCCAGGATTCCGCCGATCTGAAATACGGTTGCCGAAGGATCGAGCAAGACGCGCGGCGCAACAGCGGTAAGCTCGCGCGCCTTCTCGTAAGCACCGAGAGCGCGCTCGAGAGGCGCTCCTCGTAGCTTCTTGGCCTCTCGCGCAATGAGAGACGGAGCGAGGTCGAGGAACGCGGCGTAGCGCTCGGCGGCGCCTTTTCGACCTAGCTCCAGCGCAAGCTCCGACCGGCGCGCGTTCGTCGGGTCGCCTTCGCGCAGGATCGCCATCGCCGTTGCCTCGAGCTTCGCCAGATCCAGCTCGGCGAATGCGAGTGCTCGCCCTGCCGAGCCGTTCGACATAGCGATGACCTGCTGTCGCTGTGCGGCCGTCAGCGCCGGTGCTTTCGCAACGAGGATTGACGTCATGACGTCATCGTCCAGGTTCGTGAAGTCGAGGCGGCGGCAGCGCGAGCGGATCGTTGGAAGAAGGCGCCCGGGTGCATGGCTGACGAGGAAGAAGAGCGTATTGGCCGGAGGCTCCTCAAGCATCTTCAGAAGGGCGTTAGCCCCGGATCTCTCCAGCTCATCGACCGTGTCGATTACGACTACACGCCACGGGGACAATGCGGCACTGAGGCTGAGAAATTCGCCCAGCCCGCGGATCTGCTCGACGATGATGTTCTTATAAAGGCTACCGGGCGTTTTCGACTTTGGATTTTCAATACGCTCGAGCCAGCGCATGTCCGGGTGGCTGCCAGCCCCGACCAGCTTCACGATCGGATGCTCGTCACCCGTCTGGATGCCGGGCAGATCGACCGCGGGGCCCGCGGCCTCGGCAAGGACCCGACGCGCCGCCGCCTTCGCGAAGCTCGCCTTGCCGACGCCCTTCGGACCGGCAAGAAGCCAAGCGTGATGGAGCTTGCGCGAGGCCCAGGCGCGCGCGAACGCTTCGACTGCTCTCTCCTGACCCAGGATCACGGCAGCAGGTCCTTGATGGCTTCGAGAAGCCGCTGCGTAACCTCGTGCGCCGACCCGGCCGCGTCGACGAGCCTCACTCGACCAGGCTCCTCCGCTGCGATGATGTGAAATGCCGCATCGACCTTGCGATGATATTCATCCGATCGGCCGCCGATCCGATCGCTTCCTGCTGTGTCCCGCGCCCGAGCGCGTTCCGTGCCTTCGCTTAGCGTCAGGACCAAAGTGCGGTCAGGAAACTCATCGCCAATGCCAAAGGCGTTGATTGTCCGAACTGCTTCGATGCCGAGCCCGCCCGCCCCGCCCTGATACGCAAGTGAACTGTCGACGAAGCGGTCCGACAAGACCCATTGGCCATTGTCGAGCGCAGGCTTGATCGTCTTTTCGACATGGTCGGCCCGCGCCGCAGCGAACAGGAGAGCTTCTGCCTGGGCTCCCCAGCGCTCGTCCGCGCCAGTCAAGAGCAGCGCACGAATCCGCTCGGCTCCGTCGCTTCCGCCGGGCTCGCGGGTGATGACGACGTCAATGCCTCGTTCCCGGAGTGCTGCGGCGACAGCCTGGACCTGCGTCGACTTGCCGACCCCCTCCCCGCCTTCGAGGCTGATGAACCGGCCGCGGCTCACGCCATGCCGAACAGCGACTTGAGCCCGAGCCACATGCGTCCGAAGAATCCGGCGCGGCCGACATCCTCACCAGCGACCAAGGGCACGACCTGCGGCGGCGTGTCGCCGGTGCTGACCACCAGCTGCGCTACTTCCTGGCCCTTCGCGATCGGCGCCATGATCGGCCCGTCGTACCGGATCTTCATGCTGGTCGAGCCGGACGAGAGCCCCGCCGGGATCGTGACAGCCAGGTCGCGCGGCGCGACGAGCGGCACTTCGCTCGAGCTTCCCATCTGGACCTTGGCGCTACCGACCTTGTCGCCCGCTTTGAACAAGGGCTTGTCGGTCCAGGCGCCGAAACCCCACTGGATGAGGCGCGTCGATTCCTGAACGCGCTGGTTCCAACTAGCCATTCCGGCGAGCACTTCGATCAGGCGGCGACCATTCTGGTCGGCCGACCCGGTGAACCCGTAACCGGCCTCGTCGGTATGGCCCGTCTTCAGCCCGTCCGCTCCCGGTACATGACCAAGGATCGGATTGCGGTTGTCCTGGGTGATGTCCTTGCCGGCACCCATCGTCTTGCCCCAGGTGAAGCTCGGCAGCGAGTAGAACTCCTTATAGAGCTTCGGATGGTGCTCGATCGTCGCCTTGGCGATGGTCGCAAGGTCGCGCGCAGTCACATAGGTGACGCCATTGTCCGGCCAGCCATTCGCGGTGCCGAAATGGCTGTTGGTGACGCCGATCTTTTTCGCGAGCGCGTTCATCTGGTCGGTGAAGGCTTGCTCTGTCCCGGCGATGCACTCGGCAAGAACGACCGACGCGTCGTTGCCGGACAGGGTAACGATGCCCTTGATCAGATTCTCGACGCTGACCTGCTCGTTGGGGCTGAGGAACATCGTCGATCCGGCCTGCGGCCCATGCCACTTCTGCCACGTCTCGGGCCGGACAGTGCACATCTTGCTGAGCGGCAGCTGGCCCTTGTCGATCAGCTCGAAGGCGACCTCGGTGGTCATCATCTTGGCCATCGAGGCGGGAGGCATCCGGACATCGGGGTTCTTGGCGTAGAGCACCGCCCCCGAATTTACGTCGTAAAGATAGGCCACCTTGGCCGGCGTATCGAACTGCGGCGCTGCCGCAGGCGCGGCGCTGGCGAGCAGGATGGAAGCGGCGGTTGCAAGAAGGATGGTGCGCTGCATGAGACTGGACGGCTTCCCCGATTGAAAGGTGATGAGCCTGTCTATCGCCGAGCAATCGCGTCCGCCAGAACTCCGACGGAAATCGCGTAAAAATTCGAGCAGTTGTAATCGAGGATCGCGCGATAGTTGGACGTGAGTAGATAAGCGGTCTGGTAAGCGCCATCGGGCTCGATGAGGCTCGCCATCTCGCTGTCGGGAAGGGATCGGCCGATGGGGGTCACTCCGAGCGCGCGCCACTCGCGCATCGTCAGCCAGCGGCTGAGGCGGCGGTAGACCTGCGGACAGCGCGGCGCCGTCGTGCGGTTCGCAATCGCGGCCCGGTTCAAAGTCAGCGGAGTCCTGACCGGCACGCCCCATGCCACATTCGGCTTCCAGCCTGCGTCTCGGAGGTAGGACGCGATCGAAGCGAGGCCATCGAGCTCGTTTGCCCAGATGTCGGCGTAGCCGTCTCCATCCCCGTCGGCGCGCAGGCGAAGCGCGACTGAAGGCATGAACTGCGGATAGCCCGTCGCCCCCGCCCAGCTGCCCTTCAGCCGCCAGCGGGGAACGCCCTCGTCCATCAGCTTAAGGGCTGCAACGAACTCGTTTTCGAACAGCTCCCGGCGGCGGCCGTAATAGCCGAGGCTTGCCAGCGCCTGCAGCAAGTCCGTGCTGCCGGTGACCGTTCCGTAGCTCGTTTCCAACCCCCAGATTGCCATCAGCACTGGCGGATCCACCCCGTAGCGGGACTCCAGGCGAGTCAGACCCGAGTAATTGTCCGCATAATTGGCGCGTCCACGGCGGATCAAAGAGTCAGTGACGTGAGCACGCAGGTATGGGGCAAGAGCGCCGATGACTCCGTTGCTGGTCTGCGCCACGGGCTCCGTCCGCTCCAGGTCGATAATGCGGTTGTTCTTTGTTAGGCCGGGGACATTGGCGTCGATCGTCGCTTCGCGAACACCCTGAGCGCGCGCGAGATATTCCAAGCGTACTTTGTATGTTTCCCAGGAATCCGATTGAGCAGCCTGACTCGCAGCCACCGCCGTAAACGACATCGGCACGCTTGCCGCACTCAACGACGCGCTTACTCCCGCGACGATCCCCCACCCAGCGAATCCCAATGCGTCCTCCTTGTGAGGCCCGAGGCTAAGGTGCAAAGCGGCCACGCGACCAGCTTCGTTCATCGCGGTCGATGCACAGTCCGTCCGAAGAAGATCGCACGGGACGATTAACCGGAAATGGCCGATCGCTCTTGCAAAGCCGGCGCTCCGTCCCGACAAGCGATTCCAGTCGGATGGGTGGCCGAGCGGTTTAAGGCACCGGTCTTGAAAACCGGCGACGGTGCAAGCCGTCCGTGGGTTCGAATCCCACCCCATCCGCCAGCAATTGCACCGCTCGCAAAAATTCAGCTTGCGTTCACGCTACAAATGTAGCACTCTACAAATGTAGCGCGGCGAGTCTGCCGCGGTTGGAAGGATTTGGAATGCTCAGCAAACTGCCGCCCCGTGAACGCCAGATCGTGGACATCCTCTACGAGAGAGGCGCCCTGCCCGTCGCCGACATCTGCGAAGCGTTGCCGGTGCAGCTCAGCGGCTCGGCAGTTCGAGCGATGCTCAAGCGCCTCGAAGATAAGGGATATGTGACTCGCCACGAGTCCGATCGCGGGTTTCTTTACAGCCCGACGCTGTCCGACACGGTCGCAAAGAAGTCCGCTCTGAGCGAGATCGTCCGCGTTTTTTTCAATGGATCGCCGGCTAGCGCCGCAAGCGCTCTGCTCGGCATGTCCGACAAGCTCAAGGATGACGAGCTAAGCGAGCTCGAACAGATGATCGCCCGCGCACGGAAGGCAAAAGGGGGCCAGTGATGCAGATTCTTTTCGAAATCGCGCTGAAGTCACTGATCGTTGCAGCGCTAACTCTCGGCCTTCTTCAGCTGATGAAGAGCCGCTCGGCCGCTGAGCGCTCGTGGGTTGCCCATATCGGCCTTCTTGCACTGGTGATCGTCGCCCTGGCGCCGCTGGTCCTCCCGACCTGGAACATCGAAGGGCCTGCCCTGCTCAATCGGGCAGATAGTGCGGCGCCGGTGAGCCAGGGCGCGCCTGCCGTTCCGGTCCCACCCTCGACGGCAGCAGTCGCTCCGGTCGTGCATCATGCGGCCGCAACACCATCCACGCCCACTTTCAGTTTGTCGCCGGGTGCAACCGCGACTGCGCTATACGCGGTCCCGGCGGCAATCCTTCTTCTGATTACATTCCTTGCGCTTGCTCGATTGGTTGCGCTCCAGGCGCGCGCCGACGTTCTCGTCGACGGACATTGGCTGAGTGCGCTTGCCCGAGCCCAGCGCCGAATGGGATTCAAGCACGGCACAGCGCTGCTGACGAGCGAAGAGCTCGCGTCGCCGATCAGCTGGGGCTTGGTCCGTCCCGTCATCGTCCTCAACAAGCGAGCCGTCGAAGCCGCGGACGAAGCCGAGGCGATCATCGCGCACGAACTCGCGCACGTCGCCCGGATGGACTGGATCAAGCTGCTGCTCGCCCGCGTCGCGACCGCTTTGTTCTGGTTCAATCCGTTTGTCTGGATGCTTGCCCGTGAAGCGCACCAGCTGCGCGAGGAAGCGGCCGACGACAGCGTGCTCGCAGCCGACATCGTCGACACGGACTATGCCCAGCTCCTCGTCGGTGTCGCGCGGCACGAGTGCCCCGGGCTCCTTCTGGGAGCGCATGGCGTCGCCCCGTCAAAGAGCTCGCTTGCACGCCGCGTTGCCCGGGTCCTCGACGGCAAGTCGGTTCGTGGGCCGGTCGCTGGCTCGTTTGCCCTGGGCGTGTTCGCCGGTGCAGTCCTCGTTGCGGCGCCCCTCGCGGCCGTGACGATGACCCAGGCGACGCCCAAGTCGGAAAAGACGGCATCGAAGCTCTCCGCAAGCGAGCCTCTCGATGCTTATTACCCGGCGCAGAACGAACCGACCGATCTTCCCCATATCATTGCCAAGGGTGTTTCGACGTCGGTTGAAACGGCAGTTGCTGCAGTGGCACCTCACGTCGATGTCAATCCGAACGTCGAAGCGGATGCGGATTTCGAGTCGATCGCTCCCAGCGGAGCGAGCGTTCGCAGGACCAATGGTATCACCGTCGCCCGCGCACCCAACGGCGCTACAGTGACCGTATACCCGCCCGACGCCAGCGGGCGTCGAAAAGTGATCGCCGTCGCTCAAAATGGCGCCAAGACGATAAGCTACGCTTCCGCCGATGAGGACCTTCGCGTCTTCGGCAAGAAGCACGAGCGCGAGCCGAAGAGCGCGCTCGACCGGGCGATCGAAATGAAGGCCGTTGGCGTCACTCCTGAATATGTATCCGCCGTGCGCGCAGCGTCGCCTGCACTTCGCGATGCCGACGCCGACGATCTGGTTGGAATGAAGGCCGTGGGTGTCACCCCCGACTATATTCGCGATCTGGCCGCGGCAGGTTTCGCCAATCTCGATGCGGAAGCGCTGACAGACGCCAGGGCGGTCGGTCTCACCGGCGGATATATCCGCGAGATGAGAGATGCCGGCTACAACGGCGACATCGACGACTTCGTGCAACTTCGCGCCCTCGCGATCACCCCGCAATATGCCGAACAATTCACGCGCGCCGGCTACAAGGTGAGCATCGACAAGCTAGTCGAGCTGAAGGCCAACGGCATCGACATCGATGACCTGCGAGACCCGCCTTCTCCGCCGCCCGCGCCCCGACCTCCACGGAGGCGTTGATGGATCAATTGCCGGCCTGACGGCCGCCGAACAGCCGACTTCAATCCAGAGGAATCCCAGCGCTTCAACAGAAGCGAACGCCCGAACTTTGTCCGACGAATCGTTCAAGGAGAGTAGCAATGAACCGTCCCCTCGCATTCGCTGCGGCGCTCGTGCTGACGGCAATCAGCGTTTCGAGCGCCTGCATGGCCGGTCCCGAGAGCGCGATGGCCTTCACGCTCCAGGACAAGCCTGCGCAGGGAAGAGTGCAGCTAGCCCTCATGGGGAATGGCGACCACGGCGGCATGATGTCGAATTCGTTCGCCGAGAGCGAGCTTACGGGCCTCGACGTCGCATTGCTCGGCCAAGCTGGCCAGCAGCCGGTGCGCTTCGCCTACATCCGGGAGCCGGGTCGCATCGATTGCAGCGGTTTCGGCGGAAACTCGGTCGCGAGCGGCCAGTGCAGCTTCAGCCAGAATGCCGCGTTTGGCGATTTCCTGGCGAGCCGCGGCATCGGCCGTCCAACGTTCAAGCAGGCTTATGAGCTGACGGTCACCGGCGCCAATCGCGACTTGGTCGAGGCGCTCGCCGCCTATCGTTACGCCAAGCCGGACGTTGAAAAGCTCGCACAGCTCGCGGCGGTCGGGATTACCCGTCCCTACATTGCGAGCCTCGCGGCACGCGGCCAGGTGCCGACCTCGCTCGACGACCTCACGCAATTCGCCGCGCTCGACGTCACGCCGGAATATATCGATGCGCTTGCCCGTGCCGGATATCGCGGGCTTTCGCCAGACGAGATTGCGCAACTGAAGGCAGTCGGCGTTACACCCGCATCGATCGCAGCCTTGGCAGCCGCCGGATATGCGAATTTGAGCGCGGACGATCTCGAGCAAATGACGGCGCTCGATATCGACCAGAACTTCATCAACGGCTTTGCCCGCATCGGCTATTCAAAGCTGCCCGTCGACACGCTCGTCCAGCTGAAAGCGCTCGACGTCACCCCTGAATATGTGCGCTCCCTCCAGGCGCACGGTCTTTACCCGCGATCAGCCGATCAACTGGTGAAACTCAAGGCCGCCGGATTGGGCGACTGAAGGTCCGCTGGCGAATGTTCTTTGAGAAGGGATTTCGACCATGAACCGCATTTTCGCAATTGTATTCGCACTTTTCTGCGCAGCCCTCAGCGTCTCATCGGCATGCTTCGCCCAGCCCGCGGATTGGGTCAGCTTCACCCTCCAGCCCGAGCGCAACGATCCGGCCAAGATCCACGCGAGCTTCCGCGACCAGACCCGTGAGCGTGATCATGACAATTGGTCGACGGCCTTCATGCCGTCCGAGCTCATCGGCATGGAGGTGTCCTCCTTTCACGGTTCCAGCACGCGGCCACTTCACTTCGCCATAGTCAGGGAAGCGGGAAGGCTCGATTGCGCCGGCAACGGCGGAAACGGCTACGCATCAGGCAATTGCCGGTTCACGGCCGATCCAGGCTTCACGCAGCTTTTGCTCAACCGCGGTATCGGACAACCGAACCGTGAACAGGCGTTCGGTTTGATGGCGGTAAATGCCCGCCCGGAGCTAATCAATTCGCTCGCCGCCGCCCGCTACCCGATGCCGACGATCGGCAATCTGATGGCGCTTTCCGCCCTGCGCGTCGATGGACGGTACATCGCCGACATGTCTCGTGCCGGTTACCGCCCGGCGACACTGGAGACGTTGATTCAGTTCAAGGCGCTCGGAATCACGCCGGACTGGATCGCCGGCTTTGCCCGGATCGGCTATGCCAATCTGCCGGGCAACGAATTGGTCCAGATCAAGGCGCTCGGGATCACGCCTGAGTTCATCGCCAGCTTAGATCGCCTCGGCTATCGCCACCTTCCGGTCGATCAGCTCGTGCAGCTGAGGGCACTGAATATCACTCCCGAGTTCGTGCAGCGGGTCAGCGCCATCGACGGCACACGTCCACCGGTGAACAAGCTCGTCCAGCTGAAGGCGCTCGGCGTCGTCCGCTGAAGCCGTGGTCCGGGCCCGCTGTGGCCAAGCGCTGGTGAAGCGCTTAAGGAGCGCGCGACTTCTTACATCGCGAGGACGACACTTTGGCGACTTCACGCATTGCGGACGCACACGAGCACCACGAACCGCAGATTTTGCCGTTCGATTGGGCAGATCCGTTCGATCTCGATCATCAGTTGACCGACGAGGAGCGCCTCGTCCGCGATACGGCCGAAGCCTATGCGCAGGAGAAGCTGCTGCCACGCGTGACGTCGGCCTATCTCGAGGAACGGTTCGATCGCGAGATCATGAGCGAGATGGGCGAGCTCGGGCTACTCGGAGCGACGATCCCGCATGAATATGGCGGCGCGGGCCTCGGCTATGTGAGCTACGGGCTGATCGCACGCGCGGTCGAGCGCGTCGACAGCGGCTACCGCTCCGCAATGTCCGTTCAGTCGAGCCTCGTCATGTTCCCGATCTACGCTTACGGATCGGAGGAGCAGCGGAAGAAATATCTGCCGCGGCTCGCAACGGGCGAGATCGTCGGCTGCTTCGGGCTGACGGAGCCGGATTCGGGTTCCGACCCCGGAAGCATGCGAACGCGTGCCGAAAGGACGGCGAACGGTTACCGCATCACCGGCACCAAGATGTGGATCACCAACTCGCCCATCGCGGACGTCTTCGTAATCTGGGCAAAATCGGATGCGCACGACGGCAAGATCCGCGGCTTCGTGCTCGAGAAAGGCATGGCCGGTCTTTCAGCGCCGAAGATCAAGGAGAAGCTGTCCCTGCGCGCGTCAATCACCGGCGAGGTGGTGATGGATGGCGTCGAGGTCGGCGAGAATGCGCTGCTTCCCAATGTCGAGGGCCTCAAGGGCCCGTTCGGCTGCCTCAATCGCGCCCGCTACGGCATTGCCTGGGGCTCGATGGGCGCAGCCGAGGCCTGCTATTCGGCCGCCCGCCAGTACACGCTCGACCGCAAGCAGTTCGGAAAGCCTCTCGCCGCCAACCAGCTCGTCCAGCTCAAGCTCGCCAACATGGCAACCGAGATCACGCTCGGCCTGCAGGCGGCGCTTCGCGTCGGCCGGCGGCTCGAGGCCGGCGAGCTGGTCCCGGAGACGATCAGCCTGATCAAGCGCAACAATTGCGGAAAGGCGCTGGAGATCGCGCGCGTCGCCCGCGACATGCACGGCGGCAACGGAATCTCGGCCGAATTCCACGTCATCCGGCACGCCGCGAATCTGGAGACGGTGAACACCTATGAGGGCACGCACGACGTGCACGCCCTCATCATGGGCCGCGCGATTACGGGATTGTCGGCCTTTTAGGCTACATTCCAGGCGGGCCGCCGCAGCACCAGCGTCGGTTCTCCGTGGTACGGCGTCTCGTGCAACAGCTCGAACCCGAGCTTTGCAGCGAGCTTGAGCGACGGCTCGTTCGCGGGAGCGATGATTGCCCAAAAAGGCGTCGGCTGCAGGTTGGCCTCGGCCCAGTTGATCACCGCGCGGCACGCCTCGCCGGCCATGCCCTCCCCATGCGTTTCAGCAGCGAAGATCCACCCCATCTCAGGTTCGTCGCCGAATTCGGGATCGAGCCCGCGCCACGCTGTGAAAAGTCCGGCGTTGCCGACCAGCTTGCCGTCGGTCTTGCGCTCGACTCCCCAGGTTCCGAAGCCGTTGAACTGCCAGCCGCCGGCGGACGCCATGAGGCGGCGCCAGCAATCCTCGGCGCTCATCGGCTGCGGTCCGAAGTGACGATGCACATCGGGATGTTGAAGGATTGCGTGGTACGGCCTGAAGTCCTCCTTGCGCCAATGGCGAAGAATCAGGCGCTCAGTTTCGAGCCGCGGCGCTTCGTAGATTACGAGTGACATGCTCGCTTGTCCCCCGGACAAGCTGCGTGCGTCATTTCTTCCCGAGCGTGAGGCCGCCGAAGCGCTTGTTGAAGCGCGCGACCTGGCCGCCTTCCGATACCTGGCGAGTACCGCCGGTCCACGCCGGATGCACCTTCGGGTCGATGTCGAGGTGGATCGTGTCACCTTCCTTGCCCCAGGTCGAACGTACCTGGAACTTGGTGCCGTCAGTCATTTCGACGTTGATCATGTGGTAGTCGGGATGGATACCGGACTTCATCTTATTTTTCCTTGGCTTAGCCGCTGGTTTCCGACCAGCAGCGACAAGTTGAGCGGCGCCTCTACAGGGAGACCGCTGAAGTTGCAACTTAGGCCGGTTGCGGAGTCCCTGCCCTCAGCTTGGGCAAGAAATGCTCCGCTAGAGCGAACCCGCCGAAGAGCAGCGCGGCATAAAAGAGATCACCCGCAACCGTATTCTGGAAGAAGGGAACTGCCGCGACATAGCAGGCCGCGAGACCTGCGGACGTGTGCGCGTACATCCCGCTCAGCGCCCATGTCCCGAAATTGCTGATGAGGAAGAAGGCGATCGAGCCAGCGACCGCAGCGAGGCCGATGCGGATGGCGGACCGGCGGGCCAGCGCCAGCGAGCCTATGATTACAATTGCGGCAACCGCCACATAGGTAATCCAGAATCCCGAATAGAAGCCGAGGATCGCATCGCTCAGCACCATCGCAGCCAAGGGTGCCGCGAATGCAAGGACAGTCGTCCGGCGACCGAGATAGGCTCCACTGAAAAGCGCCATCGCTCCAATGGGTGTGAAGTTCGGCGGATGCGGCACCAGGCGCAGCGCCGCGGCTGCAAGGATAGCGGAGAAAAGCGCGAGAATGCGATTCTGATTGGCGGTCATGCCGCTCTCAATAATGCGGCGTGAACGAATTTGACAGCCCGTCGGAGGCGCGCCTAGCAGCAAGGCTGACCAGGGTGCCGCCCACGGACTTCGTCCGGCGGGGGCGGTTCAAAGGGAAGCCGGCGAAAATCCGGCGCTGTGCCCGCAACTGTGAAACCGAAGCTTTTCGGCGAAGTCAGGAACCTGCCTTGGTCCGTCGTCCGTTTCCTCGGCCGGGACCAGCCGCGGGGCGTGGGCCTCGCTGCCTGATCGGGCGGCGCATCCCTCTGTGACGACATGTTCGTCAACAGGAGGATCACATGCCCGCGTTACCGATCGACACGAACCAGATCGTCATAACCGCCTCTCGCGCACCCGAGAACCAGGCGCAGACGCCGGCAAGCGTCTTGGTCATCGACCAGCAAAGGATCGAGCGGCTCGACGAGCCTTTGGTAAGCGCGTTGCTACGCCTCACGCCATCGGCGGCAGTCGCCACGTCGGGCCCGGCAGGATCGCTCACGGAAGTCCGCATTCGCGGCGCCGAGGCAAACCACACCTTGCTGTTCATCGATGGCATCAAGATCAACGACCCCGCATCCGGTGACGCGCCTCGCTTCGAGCTGCTGAACGCAGACCTGGCGTCTCGGGTCGAGGTCGTTCGTGGACCGCAGTCTGCTCTGTGGGGATCGGATGCGATCGGCGGAGTCATCGCCATCAATGGCGTCGACGACCGGCCCGGCACAGGCGCTCAAGTGGAAGGCGGCTCCTTCGGCTTTGGACGGGCCGGAGGATCGGCCGCCCTCGTCACTGAGAAGACGAGCATCGCGGGTGCGTTCGGCTACCAGCGCTCCACGGGCATCGACAGCTTCAATGGTCAAGGCGACAAGGACGGCTATCACAACCTCTCGGGCCGGCTGCGCGCGACCTGGCACCCGCTGACTGATGTTGAAGTCGGGGCGTCCGCCCTCGCCCTCACTGGCTATTCGGAGTTCGACGGCTACGGCCCAATCACGTTCGCCCACGAGGATACGCTCGACAACAGCCGGAACCGACTTACCGCCGGGCGCGTCTGGACATCGGTCGGCACCGACGATTCGCCCTGGCGCGTCGAAATCTCCGGCTCTGCGCTGGGGTCATCCAACAAGAACTATCTCGCGGACATTCAGCAGAACCGCACCAGCGGAACGCGTAAGACCATTTCGGGGCAGATCGAGCGGAGGTTCGCGACGGGTTCGATTGAGAACAGGCTCATCGTCGCCGGCGAGATCGAGCTTGAGACGTTTCACGCCCGCGACGCGATCTATGGCGGGCTAACCGACCAGGATCGCTCGCGGCGCCACAATTCCCTAACCGCCGAATGGCGCGGGCAAGCGAAGGGCGTCACTGCAGACATTGCGGTCCGCCACGATTTCTTCAATCGCTTCAAGGATGCGACCACCGCCCGCGCCTCGGCCCAAACTCCCGTCGGCGGGGGTTTCTCGCTTGCTGGGTCATATGCGGAAGGGGTTGCCCAGCCGACCTTCTTCGATCTCTATGGCTTCTTCCCATCGAGCTTCGTCGGCAACCCATCACTGAAGCCGGAGAACTCGCGCGGCTTTGAGTTCTCGGGCCGCTATCGTCACGGCCGCCTGAATGCCGCGCTGACTTACTATCGGCAGCGCTTGCACGACGAGATCGTCGACACCTACGACCCGGCGACCTTCCTCTCCAGCACAGCGAACCGGATTGGGGTGAGCCACCGCTCTGGCGTCGAGGCCGAGCTTCGATGGGACCTCGGCGATGCGCTGCGCATTTCGGCCAATTACGCCTACCTGCACGCCACACAGCCAGACGAGGTCACGTCCGGGCAGGCAAAGGAATTGCGCCGGCCGAAGCACAGCGGATCGATCGCTCTCGATGGCTCAACGGGCCGGTTGAGCTATGGGGCGTCCGTGGCCTTCGTCGGACGGCGCTTCGATACGCGGGATAACTATCCGTTCGACCGGGTGACGCTCGGCTCCTATTGGCTCGCGGACGCGCGCATAGCCTATTCAGTCAAACAGGGGATCGAGGTTTTCGCCCGGATGAGCAACGCGCTCGGCCAGCATTATGAGGACGTGTTCGGCTACAGGACCGAACCCCGGGCGATTTATGCAGGGATCAGGCTGGCGGATCAGCGATCATCGCCGTGAATTCGCACTCTGTTGCGATTTCACCGTCGAGCATTGCCCGGCCCGCGAACTTGCAGACGCGCGAGCGCTTCTGGAGGAATTCAACCTCGAGCCGGAGCAACACCCCCGGCTCGACGGGCTTGCGGAACTTCACGCCGTCAATCGACATGAAATAAACGAGCTTGCCCGAGCCGGCGAGGCCGAGGCTTTCCACGGCCAGCACACCGGCAGCCTGGGCAAGGGCCTCGACCTGCAGGACGCCCGGCATGATCGGCCTTCCAGGGAAATGCCCCTGAAAGAACTCCTCGTTGATCGAGACCGCCTTGATCGCGACGATGCCCTTGTCCGGGTCGAGGCTTTCGACCCGGTCAACCAGCAGCATCGGATAGCGATGCGGCAGCGCCGCCATCACCCGCTTGATATCCAAGGGGCCGATGACGGCGCTCGCCGGCTGATCATTCATTGGGTTGTTAGCGGCCCTGGGTGGTCGTCGCCGCTGGAGCGGTCGTGGAAACGGTGGGCAACGCGGTGTTCAGTGCTGCGAGGACGTCGTTGCTCACATCGAGCGCAGCGCCCGAGGCGAGCGTCGCCCCCTGCTCCACCAGGATGTTCGCACCCCGACGCGTCATCACCTGCTGGTAGATCGGCCCGAGCTTGTCGGCGATTTGCTTGCGGATGTACGCCTGATTGGCCTGCAGCTGCGCGCGGCCGCGCTCAACATCTTCCTGTGCCTGCTGCGCCTTGGTCTGGAACGCCTTGATGCGGGCCTGAAGCGCCGCGTCGGGGTCCTTGCCCTTGAGAGCGTCCACCGCCGCCTGGATGGAAGCGCGCTCGGTTTCCAGCGGACCGCTGAGCGTCTTCTCGCGATTTTGCTCGGCCGTAAGCTGGCTCTGAAGTGCAGTATTCGCCGACTTGCACGCCGTGCAGTTCGCCGTGACCTTGTCGAGGTCGACAACGGCGACGATCGCCGGCGGCAAGGCTTGAGCCTGCGCAGCGGCAGGCACGAGAACAGCAGCCACGAACGATGCGGAAATGAGCAGAGTTTTCATCAGAATTGCGTCCCTACGTTGAATGTGAACAGTTTGGTGTCGTCGCCCCGTTGTTTCAGGATTGCTTTGGCGAGATCGAGGCGCAGCGGGCCGAAAGGCGAAACCCAGTTGACGCCAATGCCGACCGAGAGGCGGGGCTTGGCAGAATTGCCCAGGAACTCTTCCTTGAAACCGGGCGTGATCGAATACAGCGTTGAATCGCACGCAGGCTGCCCTGGAGTCTGGACCTTGGTTGTAAGACCCGTGGTCGTATCGATCGGCGTACAGATATTGAGTACGTCGGTAAGGGCCGGTTGCGTGACCTTCCAAAGCGATCCCACATCGACATAAGCTGATGGCCTCAAGCCAAGGCTCTTCAGGCCGGAGCTGACCGGGAACTCGAGCTCGAGCCGACCCATGTAATAAGCGCGGCCGCCGATTGCATCGGTCACGTCCTTGTTGATGTCGAGCGCCTGGAGCGTGCCATCCGTATTGTACGGAATTCGAACCACGCGTGGGCCGATGCCTCGGATATCGAACCCGCGAAGTCCCGGATCGAAGAAGCGGTCGGTCAGCCGGACCGCGTCGCGTCCCGGCCCGGGAGCCGAATTCAAGGGCGCGATGTAGCCGCCTTCGCCATGAAGCGAGAGCACCCATGGACCAAGGCTGTGATACTTCGTCGCATTGATGCTGGAGCGGATGTATTTCACGTCGCCGCCGGCGCCGGCGAAGTCCTCCGACAAGCTCAAGCGCTGGCCGCGCGTCGGATGGATGCCGTCGGTGTCATCGTAGATGGTCGAGAAACCGATCAGAGACGTCAGCCTGTTGCCGACTTCGTCGCAAAGGTACGTGCCGGCCTTCAGCGGATCGCAGACGGGCGGGAGCGGTCCGGTGCCGTCGGGATCGGTATAGAAGGTCGCCTTGTCGAGCGTCACCCTGTCGGCTTCGAGCGTATAGCGGCCGCCGAAGCTCCAATATTCGGTCATCGGGAAGCCAAACGTGACGGTGCCGCCGGTGCTGAGCTCCGAATAGGTCGTGTTCCGGTTCGTGCCGATGAAATCGAAGCTGCGGTAGTCACGGCGGAACAGACGGCCCCCGAGGAGGATCGACTTGTCGAGGAAATAGGGATCGGTGAAGCCCGCCTCGATCGACTTCGAGTAGACCGACCAGTTGACCGACGCGTCGACGGTTTGGCCCTTGCCCATGAAGTTGTTCTGCGAAACGGCGAGCTGAATGACCGCTTTTTCGAGGCTTGAATAACCACCGGAAAGCGACAGCTGGCCAGTCGGCTTCTCCTCGACATTGACGCCGAGAACGACGCGATCAGGCGATGAGCCCTCGGTCTGCTTTACCTCGAGCTTGTCCTGGAAGAATCCCAGGCTTTGAATGCGGTCCTGGCTGCGCTTCACCTTGAGCGCGTTGAACGCATCGCCCTCGTTCAAGCGGAACTCACGCCGGATCACCTTGTCGCGCGTCGACGTGTTGCCGGTAATGTCGATCCGCTCGACATAGACACGCGGCGTCGGCGTGACCTTGATGGTGATGTTCATCAGCCGCTTGTCGGCATCACGATTGTAGGCCGGATTAATGTCGGCGAACGCGTAACCGAGATTGCCCGCGGCCTGGTTGAGCGTGGTGATCGAGTCCTCGACCTCCTTCGCGTTGAACCAGCTGCCGGGCTGAATCTTGGCGATCTTCAGGACCTGCGCATTGGGGAAGTCGCGAAGTGCGCTGTCAGCTTCCACTGTGCCAAACTTGTAGCGGGGCCCTTCCTCGACGACGTAGGTGATCACGAAATCGCGGCGGTCGGGGGTTAGCTCGGCGAGCGCCGAGACGACGCGGAAGTCGGCATAGCCTTGGGTGAGATAGAATGACCGGAGCTTCTGCTGGTCCGCCGCCAAACGATCGGGATCGTAAGTGTCGTTCGACTTGAGGAAGCCAAGGAAGCCGCCCGCCTGCCGGGTGTACATCTCCTTGCGGAGGCGAGCGTCGGAAAAATGCGTGTTGCCGAGGATGTTAATGGCGCGGACCTTGGCAAGATCGCCCTCGTAGATCTCGAACACCACGTCGACGCGGTTCTGATCGAGCTGGACGATCTTAGGCTCGACGCGCGCTGCGAAGCGGCCCTGCCGGCGATAAAGCTCGAGGATGCGGTCGACGTCTGAACGCACCGCGCTCCGCGTGAAGATCTGCCTCGGAGCGAGCTTGATCTCGGGAGTGATCTTGTCGTCCTTGATGTGCTTGTTGCCCTCAAGGATGATGCGGTTGATCACAGGGTTTTCGCGAACCTGGATGACGAGATGGCCGGTTTCGGCACCGGCAATCTGCACATCCGCGAACAGCTGCGTCGCGTAGAGATCCTTCAGCGCCTGATCGAGCGTCTCCGCGGTGTAGGTCTGGCCGGGTGAAAGATTGGCATAAGCACGGATCGTTTCCGGCTCGAGCCGCTGGTTGCCCTTGACGGCGATCGACTGGATGACGCGCTCGACGGGCGCGGGAGTCTGCGCCGGAGTCGGGTTAGCAGGCTGGTCTGTGGTCGTTGGCGCCTGAGCTGCAGCCGGCTGATTCGATGCCGGTGCAGTCTGCGCCCAGAGCGGGACCGAGGAGCCGCCGAGGATCGTCCCGACCATCAGCAGCGCGCCGGCACGCCGGCTAAAACGATTCGTCCTTGAAACCACGCATCCCCGCCTTGTGTGCAATTGGGTGAGCGGCGCGCTTCGCCGCAAAGCCCCGGTTGTGCAGCCCTGCCCCAACCCTCTTAGCCAATCAAGCGCTGAAGCCGATCCCACAGGCCTATTGAGCCCAAATCATTGATCGTCGTGAACACCACCAACGCAAGGATGACGGCCAGCCCTCCACGGAATGCCCATTCCAGCGCGCGCTCGCTGAGCGGGCGACGCCGGATTGCCTCCACTCCATAGAAGAACAGATGCCCTCCATCCATCAGCGGGACTGGCAACAGGTTGATGAATCCGAGATTAATTGAGAGCAGCGCAAGCAGTTGGACGAATGGCAGTGCGCCCAGCGACGCAGCCTGTCCGGCGAATTGAGCAATGCGGATGGGCCCGCCGACGTCCTTTCGCGAGCCTTCTCCGACAATCAGCTTCACCACTCCCTGGACGACCCAGCCCGTAATCCGCGCGGTTTGCTCTGTGGCCAGCGGAACCGCCTTGAGGATCGAGACGGGAGCCGCGGAAACCCCAAGCAAGCCGATCTTGATTTTGCCACCGCGCTCATCACTGAGCTCGTCGGCTCCAATCTTCACGGACATGCGCTCGATCGCCTGCCCGCGCTGCAACTCGATCGGCACCGTTCTATCAGGAATGCGCTCGACGATCCTCCGCACGTCTTCGAAAGAGGTCGTTGGGTTGCCTGCGACAGAGAGGATGCGGTCGCCTGGCTGAAATCCAGCCGCTGCGGCGGCGCTTTTCGGCTCCACCTTGCCGATCCTGTTCGTCTCGGGGGCCGAAATAAATGAGAAAACGGCAGTGAAGATGAGGATTGCCAGGATGAAGTTGGCGAGCGGGCCAGCTAGCACAACTAGGAACCGTTGCCATACTGGCCGCAACTGAAAGGCATGTTCGCGCAGATGTTCGGGGATGCTCTCGATGTCCACGGGCGTGCTGGCCGGCGTCATGTCCCCGACGAACTTCACGTATCCGCCAAGTGGCAGCCACGCGACCTTCCAGCGTGTTCCCTGCTTGTCCGTCCAGCCGAAGATCTCCCGCCCGAAGCCGATCGAGAATGTCTCAGCCGGAATCCCGAACATCCGCGCAACGAGATAGTGGCCCAGCTCGTGAAAGAAGACGAGCACCGCGATGATGCCGATGAAGGCCAGCAGGATCAGCCAGAGAGGCGCTTCGGGAATCATCTCAGGAACAGCTCGTCTTCAGCATGGAGCAGGTACGCTCTCGCGTCACGCGGTCGATCTCCAAAACATCGCCAATTGAACGCGGCGCGTCGAATCTGGTGCTGGTGAGCGCTTCTTCGACCAGTTGCGCAATCTCCGGAAAGGCAAGACCGCCGTCAAGGAAGGCGGCGACCGCAATCTCGTTCGCCGCATTCAGGACGACTGGCACTGCTCCGCCAGCCTCAAGCGCGGCGCGGGCAAGACGCAGTGCCGGGAAGCGCGCAAGGTCCGCTTGCTCGAAGTCCAGCCGCGAAGTCGCGGTAAGATCCAGGCGTTGAGCAGGAGTCTCGATCCGTTCGGGCCACGCAAGAGCGTAGGAGATCGGGATCCGCATGTCAGGGCTACCGAGCTGCGCGAGCATCGAGCCATCGACGAACTCGACAAGCGAATGGATCACCGACTGCGGATGAACCAGCACGTCAATGCGCTCCGATGGCAGGCCGAATAGATAATGGGCTTCGATCAGCTCGAGACCCTTGTTCATGAGCGTCGCTGAATCGACTGAGATCTTCGCGCCCATCGACCAATTGGGGTGAGCGACTGCCTGTTCGGGCGTCACGGAAGCCATGGCCTCGGCCGAAGCTGTCCGGAATGGACCACCGCTCGCCGTCAGGATGATTCTTGAAACATCATCCGCGCTCGCGCCAGCAAGACATTGAAATATTGCATTATGCTCGCTGTCCACCGGCAACAGAATCGCGCCGCTGGCTTTCGCGGCATCGGTCATCAGCTTCCCGGCAGTTACGAGCGCTTCCTTGTTCGCGAGCGCGACAAGCTTCCCTGCCCCGACTGCGGCCATGACCGACCGCAATCCAGCACATCCGACTATCGCGGCAATCACCAGGTCCGCTTCCCCGGCGGCCGCTTCTATCAGTGCGGTCTCGCCAGCGGCTGCGCGGCAACCGCTTCCGACCAGCAGCTCGGCGAGGTCCGTGTATCGGCTCTCGTCCGTCACGACGGCCAACCGTGCGCCGGTTCGCCGAACCACGTCGGCAAGTGCTTCGACGTTTGTGGCAGCGGTGACTGCGGTCACATCGAATCGGTCGCGGTTTCGCTCGATAAGGTCTACGGTCGACCTACCGATCGACCCCGTCGCTCCAAGAATAGCGACTTTTCGAGTCACGCGACGCCCAATAGCTGCACCGCGGCGGTCAGCACAGCCACGGGAACGAGTCCGTCCAGGCGATCGAGCGCGCCCCCATGGCCGGGCAGCCAGGCTCCCGAGTCCTTTATTCCCGCTCGTCGCTTCATCCAGCTCTCGAAGAGATCACCGCCTTGAGCCGCAATGGCAAAGAACGGCGCGCAGACTAGCAAGATCATGCTCAGCCCGAATGCAAGAACCCATGCTCCCCCGAGCAATGTCGCGGCGGCGATTCCGCCGAACAGTCCCTCTACTGTCTTCTTTGGGCTGATAGACGGCGCGAGCTTGCGCTTGCCGAACGAACGCCCCGCAAAATAGGCGCCGATATCGGTCGACCAGGTGACGATGAAGGTCCAGACGAGCAGGTTCAGCCCGGATCTCTCGCGAATCCACAGAAGCGCGAGCGCTGGAAACAGAGCGTAGATGAAGCCGCTGATGTACCAGGCCGCTCCCCAGTCACGGACGATACGAGTCCACTCATAGAACATGAGCGTCGCGACGCCTGCAACGAGCAGTGCGAAGACGTTTCCCCCCTGCACAGCCGCAAGCAGCGCAACAGCGATGAGGACAACGCCCGTAAGGGTGCGGACGGAAAGTTCGTTCAAGCGATCGTCCCTCGACCGCCAAAGCGGCGGTCGCGCGTCGCAAAAGTGTCCAGTGCTTGAGAGAAGGTCTGCTCGTCGAAGTCAGGCCAGAGGACCTCGAGGAACAGCAGCTCGGCATAGGCCGCCTGCCACAGGAGAAAGTTCGAAAGCCGTTCCTCACCCGATGTGCGGATCAGGAGATCAAGCTCCGGCAGCGCGGCAGTCTGGAGCTCGGCGGCGACAGCCGCTTCGTCGATCTCGCCTGCCCGCAGCTTTCCTGCAGCGACTTTCACGGCAAGCTTGCGCGAGGCGGCCGCGATCTCGGCGCGGGAGCCGTAGTTGAGCGCGATCACCAGCGTCAGGCGAGTGTTATCTGCGGTCCGTTCAACGGCGCGCTCGAGGCGTTCCACGAGCTCGGGTCCGAACGCCGAATAGTCACCGATCAGCTTCAGCTTCACGCGCTCTTTCTCGAGCGTCCTTAGTTCCCGCTCGAGATAGAAGCGCATAAGGGCAGTGAGGTCGGAGATCTCCTCCTCGCTTCGCCGCCAATTCTCGGATGAGAAAGCATAGATAGTCAGCACCTCCACGCCATTGTCCGCGGCGGCCTGCAGCGCACGCCTAACCGCCTCTGCTCCGGCGCGGTGACCTGCGGCGCGCGGCAGGCCGCGCTGCTTCGCCCAGCGGCCGTTGCCGTCCATGATGATCGCGACGTGGCGCGGAATCCGGCCCCCGCTACCGTGCCCGGCGGCCTGCTCCTTTGGCGCCGGTGAGGAGGTCACTTGCCGAGGATTTCCTTTTCCTTGGCCGCCGCGGCCTCATCGATCTCCTTGATCGTGTCGTCAGTCAGCTTCTGAACCTCATGTTCGAGACGCTTGCGTTCGTCCTCGCTGATGTCGTGCTTGCGCTCGTCAGTTTTCAGATGGTCCATCCCGTCGCGACGGACGTTCCGGACCGCGATCCGGGCCTTCTCGGCATATTGCCCGACGAGCTTCGCGAGCTCCTTGCGGCGCTCCTCGGTAAGCTCGGGGATCGGCAAGCGGATGATCTGCCCGTCGACGATCGGATTGATGCCGAGGCCTGCGTTGCGGATCGCCTTTTCGACAGACTGGACGTTGGACCGGTCCCACACCTGCACGGACAGCATCCGCGGCTCCGGCGTCGAAACGGTCGCAACCTGGTTCAGCGGCATGTTTGAGCCGTAAACCTCGACATGTACCGGCTCAACGAGCGCGACCGAAGCTCGACCGGTGCGAAGGCCTCCGAGGTCGTGCCTCAACGCTTCGACCGCGCCATGCATGCGGCGCTTGAGGTCGTCGGTGCTGATAGTGGTCGTCATCTTACTCTCCGTTTTGGACGATCGTCGCAGTCCCTCCGCCTTCGATCACCTGGGCCAAATTGCCGGGCTGGCGGATGTTGAACACGACGATCGGAATATTGTTGTCCCTGCAAAGTGCGACTGCGGCAGCGTCCATGACCTTGAGATCATCTGTCAGGACCTTGCCGAAAGTCACTGTATCGTAACGGGTAGCGGTCGTGACCTTCTTGGGGTCCGCAGTATAGATCCCGTCCACACTCGTTCCCTTGAACAAGGCGTCGCAGCCCATTTCCGCCGCCCGAAGTGCTGCAGCGGTGTCGGTGGTGAAGAACGGGTTCCCCGTCCCCGCGGCAAAAAGGACGATCCGTCCCTTCTCTAAGTGCCGTAGGGCCCGGCGACGGATATAAGGTTCTGACACGCTCGCCATCGGGATCGCCGAGAGCACGCGCGTATCCACGCCGAGCTTCTCCAGCGCGTTCTGCAACGCCAGCGCGTTCATCACGGTCGCGAGCATGCCCATGTAGTCTGCGGTCGCACGGTCGAACCCCTTGGCTGCCGCAGCCATCCCACGGAATATGTTTCCGCCCCCGACGACCAGGCAGAGCTCGTGTCCCTTGCCCTTGGCAGCTTCAATCTCGCCGGCGAGACCGGCGACGGCTTCGGGATCAATCCCGAACTGCCCCTGCCCCATCAACGCTTCGCCCGAGAGCTTCAGCAGGATTCGGTTGAAACGAGGGCGGGTCATTCGGGCTCGCTGTCCTCAGAATGTAACAAGGGCGGCCACGCCTTTATGGCGCAGCCGCCCCGTTGCCAACTGCCAAGCAGCAGTTGCTGACGTTTAGGCGACCGGCTCGGCCTTGTTGGTGCCGGCGGCTGCCGCGACTTCGGCGGCGAAGTCGTCGACCTTCTTCTCGATGCCCTCGCCGAGCTGGAAACGGACGAAGCCGATCAGCTCGATGCCCGTGCCCACATCCTTGGCGGCGCCGGCGACGACATCCGCGACCGGGGTTTTGTTGTCCATCACGAACAGCTGGCTCAAAAGTGAGTTTTCCTTGCGAAATTTGGCAAGGCCGCCCTCGACCATCTTCTCGACGATGTTCTGCGGCTTGCCGCTCTCCTTGGCCTTCTCCATCGCGATTCCTCGCTCGCGCTCGATGAGGTCTGCGGGCAGCTCTTCGGCCGAAAGGGCGAGCGGGTGTGCAGCCGCGACGTGCATCGCGATCTGCTTGCCGAGCGCAGTGAGCGTCTCGACCGGTGCAGCGCTTTCAAGTCCGACGAGCACGCCAATCTTGCCGAGACCGGGCGCAACCTGGTTGTGCACGTAGGACACGACCGTGCCCTCGCTCACCTCGACGATCGCGGCGCGGCGAAGCGACTGGTTCTCGCCGATCTTGGCGATGTTATCGGTCAGCTTCTCCTGGACCGTACCGCCCTCGGGATATTGGGCGGCGCCGAGTGCTTCGAGATCGGTGCCCTGCTGAAGCGCGAGCTGCGCAACGTTGCGAACGAATTGCTGGAAGATCTCGTTCTTGGCGACGAAGTCAGTCTCCGAGTTCACCTCGACGACAGCGCCGCGATTGCCCTCAACCGCGACGCCAACGAGTCCTTCAGCGGCAGTGCGCCCTGCCTTCTTCGCGGCGGCGGCGAGGCCCTTGGCGCGAAGCCAATCGATCGACGATTCCATTTCACCGTTGTTCTCGGCAAGCGCCTTCTTGCAATCCATCATGCCGGCGCCAGTGCGCTCGCGCAGTTCCTTGACGCTCGCGGCCGTGATCTCAGCCATTTTTTCGTTTCCTCTAATCTCCCCTCCCTCTCAGGGAGGGGCCGGGGGGTGGGTATGTAAGGCGCAGAGGTGGGGATGCCCGACCCACCCCTCAATCCCCTCCCAGCCCGGGAGGGGAAGCATTCAGGCTTCCAGCGCCGGCTCGACCGGCGGCTCGGCCATTGCGCCGATGTCCTCGCCGCGCGCCGCGGCATTGCCGCTGCGGCCCTCGTTCGCGGCCTGCGCGGCTGCATCCGTGTATAGGCGGATAGCCCGGCTTGCATCGTCATTGCCCGGAACCGGGAAAGCGATGCCCGACGGGTCGCTGTTCGAATCGAGGATCGCTACGACCGGAATGCCGAGGACATTGGCTTCCTTGATCGCCAGCTCTTCCTTGTTGGTGTCGACGACGAACATGACGTCTGGCAGGCCGCCCATGTCGCGAATCCCGCCAAGGCTCTTCTCGAGCTTGTCCCGCTCGCGCGTCAGCTGCAGGACCTCTTTCTTCGTGAGCCCGGCAGTGTCGCCCGACAGCTGCTCTTCGAGGCTCTTCAAGCGCTTGATTGAGTTGGAGATCGTCTTCCAATTGGTGAGCATGCCGCCGAGCCAGCGGTGGTTGACGAAATGCTGCCCTGAGGCCTGGGCAGCTTCTGCGATCGCATCCTGAGCCTGGCGCTTCGTGCCTACGAACAGGACCTTGCCGCCGCGCGCAACACTTTGCTGCACGAAGTCGAGTGCGCGCGCGAAAAGCGGTACCGACTGCGACAGGTCGATGATGTGCACCCCGTTGCGATCGCCGAAAATGTACGGCTTCATCTTGGGGTTCCAGCGATGAGTCTGGTGGCCGAAATGCGCTCCGGCCTCGAGCAATTGCTGCATGGTGACGACGTTGGTCGCCATTATTCTTCTCCTTCCGGTTCTGCCTCGGCGAAGCCAGTCACCAGCCTTTCGGCCAGCACCGGTATGTCAGCTCCGCCTGTGGGATGCGCGGCCAACTAGTCGAAGTCGCGCGCTCTTTCAAGGGTTTGGCCGAAGCTCAACAACCGCAGTTGACAAGTCAGAACAAAAAGAGAACATTAGGTCGTCTCAAAGGAGGCGATCGTGATGACTGCAGCTCTTGGCACCCTGCCCTTCCTGGCCACTTTCTGGCTATTGATCGTGCTGGGCGCACGCATTCTTGAGGAAAGCGGCGCGAAGATCGCCGCTGCCCTCAAGGGCAAGCCGCAGCGCTATTCGGTTCCTCCACCGGCAATGAGAATTCGGGTCCGCTGGCGCTCCGCGCCTACGCGCGGCGGCTCACAGTGGCGCGCCGCCGCTTAACGCGAGCGTAGCTGGCGAACGAGGCGGGGATCATTAGCAGGTAAAAGACGGCGAGCACGAGCAAGGTCGGCCACGGCGCCCGGATAAGCGCCGCACCGAAGATTGCGATGCCTGCGAGCGCGAAGAGCCGCCACGCGGGCCGGATCCGAATGCTCACCCAGCTGTAGGTCGGCAGGCTCGAGATCATCAGCATCGCGATGAATAGGGTCCAGGCCATCACTCCAGGCCATGCCCGAAAGCGGTCGTCGCCTGTTATCAGCCACAGATAGATCGGAATGAATGCAAGGCCAGCGCCGGCGGGCGCAGGAACGCCGGTGTTGAAGCCTGCCGACTTGTGGGGTTGCTCAGCCGCATCGAGCCGAGCATTGAACCTCGCCAGGCGCAGTGCACAGCAAACGGCGAGCGCAAGCGCGGCCAGCCACCCGAACCTCGGCTCAGCTTTGAGCGACCAGAGGAAGAGGATCAGCGCGGGAGCGGTCCCGAAGGCGATATTGTCGCTGAGCGAGTCTAGTTCCGCACCGAACTTGCTCTGCGCACGCAGAAGTCGTGCGATCCGCCCATCGAGCCCATCGAGGACCCCGGCCAGAACGATCGCACCCAGCGCCTTCTCCCATTGGCCGCCGATCGCGAGGCTGACGCCGGTCAGGCCGAAGCACAGCGCTAGCGCCGTCACCGCATTTGGGATCATCGCCCGGAACGGGATCCGACGCGGATCCCGGTCGTCGCTCATTGGCTCAGTCCGATAAGAGGCTGATCGACTCCATATTCCGCAATGATTGTTTCGCCTGCAATCGCGCGCTGCCCGAGAAGTACCTTCGGCGCGGTGCCCGCCGGTAGGTAGACGTCGACGCGACTACCGAAGCGGATGAGGCCGATGCGCTGTCCGGCGTCGACGACGTCGCCCTCACGGACGAACGACAAAATCCGGCGCGCTACCAGCCCGGCGATCTGCGTGAAGGCGATCTTCAGGCCGTCGCCGCCTTCGATCAGCATATGCTGCCGTTCATTGTCCTCGCTCGCCTTGTCGAGGTCGGCATTGACGAACTTTCCAGGCACGTAGGCGACTCGCTTCACTCGACCCGAGATCGGCGCTCGGTTGATGTGCACGTCGAAGACACTCATGAAGATCGAGACGCGCGTATAATCCCCGTCTTCCAAATCACCCCGCAGCTCTGCCGGCGGCCGAACGCGGGCGATCATCGTGATGAGACCGTCGGCTGGCGCGACGATCAGCTTGTCACCGCGGGGCGTTGTCCGCACCGGATCGCGGAAGAATGACAGTACCCAGACCGTCACTGCGGCCAGGATCCAGGCGATGAACTCCCAATGGACGGCAAACGCCAGGACCGCAGCAGCGCCGACCCCCACCGCATATTTGCGGCCTTCAGGATGGATCGACGGAAAGCGCCACTTGACGGTGGTCGTTGGCAGTGGGCTGTCGTGCTTGTCGAGAGCAGGCATGCGGCGAGGCACTAGACGGCCAGGGCCGTGGGCACAACGGCGCGGTTGCACGCGTTATGCGCGCATCCTAGAGCCCCGCCGAAATCTGGAAAATCGCAGGAAAGCTTCATGGCCAAGATCAAGGTGAAGAACCCCGTCGTCGAGCTCGACGGCGATGAAATGACGCGGATCATTTGGCAGTGGATCCGTGAACGGCTGATCCAGCCCTATCTCGATGTCGAGCTGCTTTACTACGATCTTTCGATCCAGAACCGCGACGCAACCGACGATCAGGTCACGGTCGATGCCGCGAATGCGATCAAGCAGCATGGCGTCGGCGTCAAATGCGCGACGATCACGCCGGACGAAGCGCGCGTCGAGGAGTTCGGCCTCAAGAAGATGTGGAAGTCGCCCAATGGTACCATCCGCAACATCCTCGGCGGCTGCATCTTCCGCGAGCCGATCGTCATTTCCAACGTGCCGCGCCTGATCCCGGGTTGGACCGACCCGATCGTCGTTGGCCGTCACGCATTCGGGGACCAGTATCGCGCCACCGACTTCCGGGTGCCTGGCCCGGGCAAGCTGACGATGAAATGGGTCGGCAACGATGGACAGGAGCTGGACTTCGACGTCTTCGATTTCCCGGGCTCTGGCGTCGCCATGGGCATGTACAATCTCGATGCGTCGATCCGCGACTTTGCCCACGCCTGCTTCAACTACAGCCTGGGCCGCGAATGGCCGCTCTATCTCTCGACGAAGAATACGATCCTCAAGGCCTATGACGGCCGCTTCAAGGATATTTTCCAGGAGATTTACGACAGCGAATACAAAGCCAAGTTCGAAGCTGCTGGCATCGAATATCAGCATCGCCTGATCGATGACATGGTCGCATCGGCGCTCAAGTGGAGCGGGAAATTCGTCTGGGCCTGCAAGAACTATGACGGGGACGTACAGTCGGATCAGGTCGCTCAGGGGTTCGGCTCGCTCGGCCTCATGACTTCCGTGTTGATGACGCCCGACGGCAAGACGGTCGAAGCGGAAGCAGCGCACGGCACCGTCACTCGCCACTACCGGATGCATCAGCAGGGGAAGGCGACCTCGACGAATCCGATCGCCTCGATCTTCGCCTGGACTGGCGGCCTAAAGTATCGAGGCAAGTTCGACGACACGCCCGAGGTGGTGCGCTTTGCAGAGACGCTCGAGCGTGTCTGCGTCGAGACTGTCGAGGCGGGCGAGATGACCAAGGATCTCGCGATCCTCGTCGGACCGGAGCAAGCCTGGATGACCACCGAGCAATTCTTCGAGGCGATCGTGAAGAATCTCGAGGCCGCGATGGCGGAAGAAGGAATTGCTGCCTGACGCCATGACGTCACTCGCCGCGGCAAGTGTACACTGCTTTCCCGCCACGGATGATTGAGGCACAAGCCCGGCATGGAGCCTGGCTTCGCAACCTCCGGCTTTAGCGACGCCCTCGTCGTCTTAGGCGCGGCAGGAATCGTCATCCCCGCCTTCGCCAGGATGAAGATCACGCCGGTCATCGGCTTCATCCTCGTCGGGGTGATTGCCGGTCCCTATGTGCTCGGCGCACTTGCCGCGCAGCATTCGTGGCTGCACCTCCTTTCGATCAGCGATGCGCACCGGATCGAGCCCTTCGCTGAGCTCGGAATCGTCCTGCTCCTCTTCTCCGCCGGTCTACACATAAGCTTCCGGCGACTGAGGAGCATGCGACGCCAGGTGTTCGGCGTCGGAAGCGCGGAGCTGATCGGTTGCGCCATCCTCATCGGCACAGGGCTCTTGGCAATAGGATTGCCGGTCCAGGCAGCGATCGCTCTGGGGCTGGCGCTTGCGCTCTCCTCGACGGCGCTGGTCCTCCCCATTTCGGGCGTGGAAGGTGCTGTGGGTAAGACCGCGTTCGCCATGCTCCTGTTCGAGGACCTGGCGCTCGTGCCCATGATCTTCCTCATCGAGCTGATCGGCGGTCACGGCGACATGAACGCATTGGCGCGCACGGCCCTCCTCGGCGTCGTCGTGGTTGCGGCCATGCTCCTCATCGGCCGGTACGTACTCGCCTCACTGTTCGCCCAGGCGGCGAGGACAAAGAATCCCGAGCTGTTCCTGGCCATCAGCTTGCTTACGGTGATCCTCGCCAGCCTCGCGACGGCTGCGGTCGGGCTTTCACCCATCCTTGGAGCGCTGATCGCCGGCATCCTCATTGCCGAGACCGATTATCATGCCGAGGTTGAAGCGATCACCGCGCCGCTCGCCGGACTGGCGCTGGGAATCTTCCTGATCACCGTCGGAATGCGGATCGATCTCGACGACCTTTCACGTAATTGGCCCGCGATCCTTGCGGCTGTCGCTGCGGTGCTGGTCGTCAAAGCGGCAGTGACCGCCGCGCTCGTCCGCGCTTCGGGCACTCGCGCCGGCGCTGCCATCGAAGTCGGTGTGATGATGGCCAGCCCATCCGAGACTAGCCTGATCGTACTCTCCACAGCCGCAGGCGCAGGCTTGGTGTCGGGCGCAGTCGCGGGCTTCTGGACGACTGTGACCGCCATCGGCCTGACCGTCACGCCGCTGCTCGCGGTCGCGGGGAGGCGGATGCGGCGGCGGGTCGAGCATGCGACGGAGGCGCCTGCCGGCGAGGTTTCAGCCGCCGGACGAACCGTCATCTTCGGCTTCGGCCGTGTCGGGCGCATGGTTGCTGACATGATGATTGCCCACGATCGTCCCTATCTCGCGGTCGACAGTGACATCGACGGAGTACGCCGCGCGCAGGCTGCGGGTTACAATATCCTCTTCGGCGACGTGAGCCGCCCTGAATTGGCGGACAGGCTCCGCCTAGGCCATGCGGCGGCCCTGGTGCTGACGATGGACGACCCGGTGCAGGTTGCGAGGATTGCGCGGCGCGTGCGGGGCTGGGTGCCCGACCTCCCGATCATTGCGAGAGCGCGAGACACGAAGCACGCCGCTCAGCTCTACAAGGCCGGCGTGACGGACGCCGTCCCGGAGACGCTCGAGGCGTCACTTCAGTTGGCCGAAGCCGTCCTGGTCGACATTGGCGCGGCAATGGGCCCCGTTATCGCGAGCATTCACGAGAAACGAGACGAGCTCAGGGCACAGATCAAGGCGGAGGCCGAGCTGGAAGCCGAACCTCGCCTCGGCCGTAGAAGGCTTCGCGAGGTCGGGGGTCCGTAGATTTAGGAGCCTGCGTTCGCTTTCGTCACCACCTGCTCGAACTGCGCCTTCGTCATGTCGAGCAGCAGCCCGGACTTGTTGTGGCCGAACGCGTCGGACGGGATCTTCACCTTGCCTGTAGGAGTCGAGACTATGACACCGTCCGGGTCGACTTGAGCGATCGTTGCCATCGCCACGCCCGTCTTGTCGTTGACGGGAGCGCCTGCGGTGAGCTCATTCGGCTTCGCCGGCCTAGCCGCCCCGAGCTTTCGATCACTTGCGGTGTCAGATTGCCTGTTGGGCAAGTTGTTGAGCGATTTCTGACGCAAATAGTCGTCCACGGGGTTCGAGATGGAGCCTGGCATCCCAAGGCTTTCCGATTTAACCGCTCCGGTCGAGTCCGGTGGTGCCGATGAAGGCGGCGCCTGCTGCGCAAAGGTCGGTAACGGTATCAATCCGCTGAGAAGTGTCAGGACGACTGGCAATTTGCGCATTTCAACGCCTCCAACTGAGACGAGCGGGACAATATACCTGCGTAGCGCGAAATTACAGGGTCAGTCTGCCGCCGGCTCGAAGCGCAGAACACCCGCTGTGAAGGTTTTGTGTGCGGCGTTGTCACCGGGGTGACGCTGGCCATCGTAAACCACCACTTCAGCAAAATCGAACGGGGACACGCCTTCAAGGCAAGCGACATTGACGCCGAGTTGATTGGGGTTCGACCGGCGTTTGTGGTGCGTATAGATACCGCAGACGGTGCAGAAGTGATGCTCCGCCGTCTTCGTGTTAAAGCGATAGGTCGCGAGCTTGTCCTCGCCTTCGGTGATGCGAAAGTCGGCGGGAGTTGACGTCACCGCAACGGCGCCCCTCATCCGGCAGATGGAGCAGGTGCACCGCCGCGCCGAGGCAAAGCCTTGCGTCAGCGTGGCCATGAACTTCACAGCCCCACAGTGGCAGGCGCCGTTGAGCGTAACCGGATCGCTTGAGCCGCTGTCGATCAAACCGTTACCTTCGAAAGTGCGCGCTTAATGGCGTCGAGGGCCTCATTCGCCTTCGAGCCGTCGGGGCCGCCGCCCTGCGCCATGTCCGGCCGTCCGCCGCCGCCCTGGCCGCCGAGTATTTCGACGGCCGCCTTCACGAGGTCCACCGCGCTGAGCTGGCCGATCAGATCATCCGTGACGCCTACTGCGACGCTCGCGCGGCCTTCGTTCACTGCTATGAGAGCGCCGATGCCCGATCCAAGCCGCTTCTTCACGTCATCAATAGCGGCGCGTAAACCCTTGGGATCGAAGCCTTCCACGACCTGCCCAATGAACTTGAACCGGCTGACGTCCTCAGGAGCGGAAGCTCCCGCTTTCGAACCGCCATCGCCGGATGTCGCCCCAAGGGCCAGCTGCTTCTTTGCCTCAGCGAGCTCGCGCTCGAGGCGCCTGCGCTCGTCCACCAGTGCCGCAATCCGCACCGGCAACTCGTCCGGCGAGATCTTAAGAGTCGCGGCAGCCTCTCGAAGCTTGTTCTCGCGATCGCTCAGCCACCGGCGCGCCGCTTCGCCGGTCAGCGCTTCGATGCGGCGAACGCCCGATGAGACGGCGCTCTCGCTGACGATTTTGAGCAGCTGGATATCCCCAAGAGCACGGACGTGAGTCCCGCCGCATAGCTCGACCGAATAATCGCCCTCGCCCATGTGCCCCATGCTGAGCACGCGAACCTCGTCGCCGTACTTTTCGCCGAAGAGCGCCATCGCGCCCGCCGAAATAGCCTCGTCGGGGGTCATCAGTCGAGTTGTGACTGGCTCGTTGCCGCGGATTTGCGCATTCACCTCGGCCTCGACCGCGTCGATCTCCTCACGCGTCATGGCCTTCGGGTGAGAGAAGTCGAAGCGGAAGTAATCGGGCGCGACAAGGCTTCCCTTCTGGGTCACGTGCGTGCCTAGGTGCCGGCGGAGCGCGGCGTGGAGCAGGTGCGTGGCGCTGTGGTTGGCACGAACGCGGTTGCGGCGCGCTGAATCGACTTTCTGGTGAACGGTCTCGCCTACCGAAAGCTCGCCCGCAATCGTCTTGGTTCTGAGGACATGCAGCTTGCCAAGCGGCTTTGACGTGTCCTCAACCTCGCCCTCGAAGCCTTTGAGTGTCGTGAGTTTTCCAGCGTCGCCGACCTGGCCACCGCTCTCACCGTAGAAGGGTGTCTGGTTGAGCAGGACGTCGACGGTCTGACCAACTTCGGCGTTCTCAACGCGGGCGCCGTCCTTGACGAGCGCGAGGACGACGCCCTCTCCTTCATCGCCTGCGTAGCCGGTGAACTCGCTCGCACCATATTCTTCCGCGAGGTCGAACCAGATTTCCTCGCTCGCCTTCGCGCCGGATCCTTTCCACGCCGCGCGGGCCTTGGCCTTCTGCCCGGCCATGGCAGCGTCGAACCCCTCGCGATCGACCTTCAGGCCCTGCGAGCGAAGCGCATCCTCGGTAAGGTCGTACGGGAAGCCGTAGGTATCGTAGAGCTTGAATGCCGTCGCACCGGGCAGCGTACCGCCGTCGCTGAGCCCTGCCGTCGCCTCGTCCAAAAGCTTAATCCCGGTCGCCAAAGTCTGCCGAAAGCGCGTTTCCTCCTGCTGCAGCGTCGCCTCAATCAGCGGCTGCGCACGGATGAGCTCGGGGTAGGCAGCGCCCATTTCGGCGACCAGCGCCGGCACGAGGCGCCACATCAAAGGCTCCTTGGCTCCTAAAAGGTGGGCATGGCGCATAGCTCGCCGCATGATGCGGCGAAGGACGTAGCCTCTGCCCTCGTTTGCCGGCAGCACGCCGTCGGCGACCAGAAATCCTGACGTTCGCAGATGGTCGGCGATGATCCGGTGGCTCGCCGTCATGTCCGCCGAATTGTTGCCCGTCAGCTCCTCGCTAGCGGCGATCAGCGCCTTGAACGTGTCCGTCTCATAGTTGTCGGTCGTGCCTTGAAGGACAGCCGCGATGCGCTCGAGGCCCATGCCCGTGTCGATCGACTTCTTCGGCAGCTCGGAGACGATCTCGCCCGCGGCCTGCTCATACTGCATGAAGACAAGGTTCCAGACCTCGACGAAGCGGTCGCCGTCCTCGTCTGGGCTTCCCGGCGGTCCGCCTGGAATGTGCTCGCCATGATCATAGAAAATTTCCGAGCACGGACCGCACGGCCCATCGTCGCCCATCGACCAGAAATTGTCCTTGGTCGGGATCTTGATGATGCGGCTGTCCGGAAGGCCGGAGATCTTCTTCCAGAGCTCGAAGGCCTCATCGTCGGTGTGGTAGACCGTCGCAGTCAGTCGATCCGGGCTTAACCCCCACTCCTTCGTTAGCAGGTTCCAGGCGAGCTCGATCGCGCGATCCTTGAAATAATCGCCGAAGGAGAAATTCCCGAGCATTTCGAAGAATGTGTGGTGCCGGGCAGTGTACCCGACATTGTCCAGATCATTGTGCTTGCCGCCGGCTCGGACGCATTTCTGCGAACTGGTCGCGGTTTGATAGGGTCGGCTTTCGAGGCCCGTGAAGACGTTCTTAAACGGCACCATCCCGGCGTTCACGAACATCAATGTCGGATCGTTCTGCGGAACCAGCGGCGCCGACTGCACCCGCGCGTGACCGTTCTTCTCGAAATAATCGAGGAAGCCGCGCCGGATGTCGTTCGTCGAGGTCATGCGGTCCATGTAAATGCGCTGCTGCATCGCAGCAAGGAGAGGTCTTGGCAGCAGCGGCAATTCCGCTACGCAGCCTCAATGGCGAGGCGCAAATCGACGATCCCTCAGTACAAGCGGCGCCGGAAGCGCTCGATCGTCGGCCGCATCGTCGGCTGGATCGTGAAGCTTATCCTCGCCTTCCTGATCATCTCCGTCCTGTGGGTTCTCGCCTACCGGTTTGTGAACCCGCCGATCACGGCGACGATGATCGGTGACATGCTCGCGGGGCGCGGAGCACACAAGGAGTGGATGCCGATCAGCGAGATCGATCGCGACATGGTTCGCGCGTCGATCGCTGCTGAGGACAGCAAGTTCTGCACGCATCATGGTTTCGATTTCCAAGCGATTGAAGATGCGATGAAAAGAAACGCCTCCGGAGGACGGATCCGCGGCGGCTCGACGATCAGCCAGCAGACCGCGAAGAATGCATTCCTGTGGCAGAACGGCGGATATGTCCGCAAAGGTCTGGAGGCCTGGTTCACGTTCCTGATCGAGAACCTGTGGGGCAAGCGCCGGATCATGGAGGTCTATCTGAACCTCGATGAGACCGGCATCGGCACCTATGGCGTCAACGCTGGATCACAGCGCTATTTTGGGCATGACGCGAGCGCTATGACGCCGATCGAGGCGGCGCGATTGGCCGCCGTGTTCCCGCTGCCGAAAGAGCGTGGCGCCATTGCTCCGAAGGGCTTCACTCGGCGATATGGCAACACGATCGCTGCCCGGATCCCGATTGTGGCGCGCGATGGGCTAGACGCCTGCGTATATAAAGGCACCACGCCTCCGCCCAAGAAAGCGCCGCCGATCGTGGCGAAGAAGCCGCGGCCATTGCCTGGCGCGGAATATGAAAGCTCCAAACCGCTGCCTCCGGTCGAGAATCCGGTCCCCGCGCCTGCTCCGGCAGCGACTGAGCAAACAATTCCGCCAGACCAGCAAAACTCTACCACTGCTCCGCCGCCCGAATCCGCTACGGAACTTGGCAACGGCGTCTAGCAATGCGCCGAACGGTTCGTGACGCAGGGTTTACGAACGGAACGGCGCCTCTCCCCTGTCCGTTGAAACAGCAAGTTTTCGACGACCCAATCTCGACAAGGAGGAGCTTATGGCAACGCGTAACGGAAGCCGTACATCCAATCGGAGCAACTCAAATCGAAGCAACTCAGGTGAGAGCCGCAGCAGCAGTTCGAACCGAAGCAATCAGAACCGCAGCGCTTTCTCCTGGAGTGATAATACAGGCCCGTTGCTTGGAGCAGCGCTCGCCGGCGCAGCGATCGGGTTCGCGGCCAACTATGGCCGCAAGGCGCTGATGCAGGGAATGGAAGCCGCAACTGGCGATTGGGACGAGATCTTGGCGGCCGAGCACGACATGGCGCTCGCTATCTTCGACAAGATGCTTGCGACCGACCAGACGCAGACATTCAAGCGCAAGATGCTCTTCATGAAGCTGTGCCACGCGCTCGACAAGCACGCGCACGAGGAAGAGATGGTCGTCTATCCGGCCCTTCGCGAGGCGAATGAGGCCGTCGACGCTGACCATCTCGAAAGCGAGCACGGCTATATCAAGACATTCATTTTCGAGCTCAGCGAGATGGGTCCGGAGGGCCCGAACTGGCTCGAGAAAGTCCGTGAATTCCGGCAGCTGGTCGCCGAACACGCGCACATGGAGGAAGAGCAGGTCTTCCCCAAGTTCAAGCAGTCAATGGACGAAGAGCAGAACGCGCATATCACCAGCCTGGTGAACCGCGACGGCTTCTGGATGGCTTGAGCTTAGCCGACGAGGGCGAGCTTCGGCGGCTCCTGCACGGATAAGTCGACGCTCCCCTCGCCGGAAATGCGCTCCACCTTCGCGGCAAGCTCCCCGTCGAGGGTAAAATCGCGTCCGGCTACGATCACCGCCTCGCCGCCTGATGCGAGCGGAAGGACGAAGCGCACCAGGCCATTTCCGCCGCGCGCTTCGGCCAGGGTCGTCGTCAAACGTCCAATGGCGGCCACATCGTGCACGTGGACTGACATCTGAAGCCGCGTGCGCTTCGCGAGATCGCTCAGCGGCTGGAAACGCTTGATCGTCACGCGCGGCGTTTCATCGCCCGCGCGCCGGTCGAGCTCGACGCCGAGGAGACCGCATTGTCCTGCTTTTGCGGCCGCCTCCAGTGCTGCAGTCGCGTCGTCGTCGAACGCCGTCGCAACGAACGGGCCTGAGCTGTCGCTGAGCGTCGCCATCATGTAGCGGCGTCCCTTCGTTGATGTCCGCCAGCGCGTGTCCTCGATGAGCGCGGCCATGCTCGCGCCGACTCGCTCGCCCTCGCCGACTTGCATTTCGGACACCTCGACGAAGGTTCGGACCTTGTGCGCGGCGAGCAGGTGGCGCGAGGCGTCGACCGGATGCGCCGAGAAGTAGAAGCCAAAGGCGTCTCGCTCTGCGGCCATGCGCTGTGCGAGCGTCCAAGAGGCGTCTCGCGGCAGGCGTACCGGCGCCGCTTCTGCCGGATTGGCTCCGAACAGACCCGCCTGTCCGCTTTCGCGCTGATCGTGAGCGCTCGCGGCGTGAGCGAGGATCGTCTCGGCGGCGCCGAAGACAGCCGCACGATTGGCCTGGATGCCGTCGAAAGCGCCCGCCCCCGCGAGGCTCTCGAGCTGGCGCCGGTTGAGCAGCCGCGGGTCAATGCGTGCCGAAAAATCCTCCAGGCTGTTGAACGGGCCGCCGCGTTCGCGCTCCGCCACCAGCTCCTCCATCGCCTTGTCACCGACGCCCTTGAGCGCACCCAAAGCATAGCGCACGGCGCCGCCCTCGACCGTGAAATGCGCATCGCTTGCGTTGATGTCAGGCGGCAAGCATTCGACGCCGCCGCGGCGCATGTCCTCAACGAACATGGCTAGCTTGTCAGTCAGCGCAACATCGAAGCTCATGGAGGCCGCATAGAATTCTGCGCGATGGTGCGCCTTCAGCCAGGCGGTCTGGTACGTCAGCAGCGCATAGGCCGCCGCGTGGCTCTTGTTGAAGCCGTAGCCGGCGAACTTGTCGATCAAGTCGAACAGTTCGTTCGCCTTGACTGAGGGAATATTGTTGTGCTCGGCACAGCCCTTCACGAAGGTCGCGCGCTGGGCGTCCATCTCGGACTTGATCTTCTTTCCCATGGCCCGGCGCAGAAGGTCGGCGCCGCCGAGCGAGTAGCCGGCGAGAATCTGCGCCGCCTGCATCACCTGCTCCTGGTAGACGAAGATCCCGTAGGTCTCTCTTAGGATTCCCTCTAGCAGCGGATGGGGATATTCGATCGGCTCCTGGCCGTTCTTGCGGCGGCCGAACATCGGGATGTTGTCCATCGGCCCGGGCCGATACAGCGCGTTGAGTGCGATGATGTCCTCGAACCGCGTCGGCTTCACCGCCGAAAGCGTCCGGCGCATGCCTTCTGATTCGACCTGGAACACGCCAACTGTGTCGCCTTGCTGCAGAAGCTTGAAGACGGCTGGATCGTCCCACGGGAGCGCGCTGAAATCGATCTCGACGCCTTGCTCGGCGAGTAGCCGCTGTCCTTCCTTGAGCACCGAGAGTGTCTTGAGGCCCAGGAAGTCGAACTTTACCAGCCCGGCGGCTTCGACATATTTCATGTCGAACTGCGTCACCGGCATGTCCGAGCGCGGGTCGCGGTAGAGCGGGACCAGCTCGTCGAGCGGCCGGTCGCCGATCACCACGCCGGCCGCGTGGGTCGAGGCATGGCGCGGCAGGCCCTCGAGCTTCATCGCCAGGTCGAACAAGCGGCGGATGTCGCGATCGGCCTTGTATTCGGCTGCGAGCTCGGAAACGCCGTTCAACGCGCGATCGAGAGTCCAAGGATCGGTCGGATGATTGGGGATGAGCTTTGCCAGGCGATCGACATGGCCGTAGCTCATCTGCAGCACGCGGCCGGTGTCCTTGAGCACCGCTCGCGCCTTCAGCCGTCCGAAGGTGATGATCTGCGCGACCTTATCGCGGCCGTATTTGCCCTGGACGTAGGTAATCACCTTGTCGCGATGCGTTTCGCAGAAGTCGATGTCGAAGTCCGGCATCGACACGCGTTCTGGGTTGAGGAAACGCTCGAACAGCAGTCCCAGGGCGATCGGGTCAAGGTCGGTAATGGTCAGCGCCCAGGCCACAACCGATCCGGCGCCAGAGCCGCGGCCGGGCCCGACCGGGATGTCGTTCGACTTCGCCCATTTGATGAAATCGGCGACGATCAGGAAGTAGCCGGCGAAACCCATTCCGGTGATGATGTCGAGCTCATAATCGAGCCGGTCCAGATAGGGCTGTTGCTCGTCTAACGGGCGGCCCTTCAGGCGTGCTTCGAGGCCAGCCCGTGCATCGCGCCGCAATTGCTCATCCTCATCATTGCCGAGGCGCGGCAGGATTGGCTTACGGCTGGGAGCGCCAACGGCGCAGCGTTGTGCAATCACGAGCGTGTTCGAAATGGCTTCAGGCAGATCGGCGAACAGTTCCGCCATCGCGGGTCCATCTTTCAGCCATGCGTGTGCTGACGAGGTCGCGCGATCCGCGCTCTCCACATAAGCGGAATTCGCGATGCACAGCATCGCGTCGTGAGCGGCGTGAAATGCCGGATCCGGATAGGCTGCCGGATTGGTCGCAACGAGCGGCAGATTCCGCGCGTACGCTAGCTCGATGAGTCTGTTTTCGGCCGCTTCTTCGATGGGATCATCGCGCCGCGACAGTTCGACGTAGAGCCGTTCGGGAAAGAGCTTCTCCAGCCGATCGAGATAGGCTTCGGCTTTTGGGTGCTGGCCGTCGGCAATCAGCCGAGCCACCGCACCTTCGGCTGCGGCCGTAAGGGCAATGAGACCGCCGCGCAGTCCCTCCAGCATGGCGAACTCGACATGCGGCTTCTGCTCGAGCGGGCGGTCGAGGTGGGCTGACGAAACCAGCTTGCAAAGGTTGCGATAGCCGAGCTCGTCCTGTGCCAGCAGCGCGAGCCAATCGATCCCCGCCTCGCCGCCAATCTCGGACGGCCGCGCGACGCCAAGCATCGCGCCGATGATCGGCTGCACGCCCTTACTGAAGCACGCATCGCTGAATTGCATCGCCCCATAGAGGCCATTGCGGTCGGTGATCGCGACAGCAGGAAATCCAAGCTTTGCCGCCCGTTCCGCAATGGTCTTCGGCTCCATCGCTCCTTCGAGCATGGTGAAGGAGGAGAAGACGCGGAGCGGAACGAAGGGTGGAGTCACTGTCGGACTATGGGATTTAGGACTTCCGGTGGAAAGATTTTCCGCCGCACTTATCCCCGAAAAATCACTGCGGCGGCTGCCAGCGGTTCTCGATAATGTCGCGGATTTCGCGGTGCCGCCCGGCATAGGCCGACGTTACGCATCGCCTGTCGGGACAATGGTCGCGATAGGCAGTAAACCGCCGTGCAGTCTGCTCAAGGAGCGCCCGCTGTTCAGGTGACGCCACCGCCAATGCCTGGTTATATTCCGCATTCAAGTTCCGATCGAGCGCGGCGAGGCTCGGATCGGAATTGGCATTGGCCTGCGGCGGCGGTTGCGGAGCGGCGGCTGGTGCAGACTGGTCCAGATCGGCCGTAGCCTGATCTTCGACTGACGAGTCGTTGGAGGCGACGTTCTGGTCAGTTGGTGGCGCCGGCTGCTCAGTGCGCGCGAGCGTCGCCAGCGGCGCGATGATCGAATCGGCGTTGCGCAGGAGCACGACATTGCCGCTGCCGTCGGCGGCGGGCTGGATGGTGTAATCCACGTCCGAAGCAAGCGTCGTCTTGCCGCCGACGGCTGCAACTCCCGGCGGCAGGTCGAGCGACAATGACCCCGAGCAATTGACTGCCCCCGTCGAACTATCCTGACTCTCCATCACGGGATTTTCCATGCGCACCACCGCGGCTGTGGAAAGCCGATCGTACGAAGCTTGATCGGTCCCTCTCAGCTGCGCGGCACGCCGGAATAGTTCCCGCTTGATGAGGTCGTACGTCGCGCCGCTAGCGCAGAGCTTCTCGGGATTGGCAGCAGTCTTCGTCGCGACCTGCGGGTTGGTCAGCTTGTCCTGGTTCGAATTCCCGCGCGACGCGAAATAAGCGATGATCAGGACGAGGAGGACCAGTCCGCCGATCAACGCCATCGTCGTCCAGCTGAGCCCGCGCAGCGGCTGGCGAACCTCGCTCTCTCCGTTCTGGTCCATTATTGGAGCCGGCCCTCGTGCAGCCGGACCACGCGATCCATCTTCGATGCGAGGCGCTCGTTGTGCGTCGCGACCAGCGCTGCGCTGCCCTCGCCGCGCACCAGTGTTAGGAACTCGGCGAGGACTGCGTCGGCGGTCTTCTCGTCAAGGTTGCCGGTCGGCTCATCCGCAAGCACCAGCGGCGGCTTGTTCGCGAGCGCTCGCGCAACCGCAACGCGCTGCTGCTCCCCGCCTGACAGCTTGGACGGGCGATGATCAAGGCGCTCGGACAGGCCGAGCGCGCCGAGCAGCTGTTGCGCACGCGTTCTTGCTGCATCCGGTTCTGCGCCGTGCACCAGTTGCGGCAGGACGACGTTCTCGACCGCGTTGAATTCCGGAAGCAGGTGGTGAAACTGATAGACGAAACCGAGCAGGTCGCGCCTGAGACGCGTGCGCCCGTCATCATCAAGAGCGGCGGCCTCCTCGCCGTTGAGACGAATCGATCCGTCAAACCCGCCTTCGAGTAGGCCGACTGCCTGAAGCAGGGTCGACTTGCCCGAACCCGAAGGGCCGAGCAGCGCGACAATCTCTCCCGGATTGATCGCGAGATCGACGCCGCGCAGCACTTCGATCGTGACTTCGCCCTGCGTGAAGCTGCGCTTGAGGTCGCGCGTGACGAGGACGGGCTCACTCATAACGGAGTACCTGCACCGGGTCTGTGCTCGCCGCCTTGTAGGCTGGATAAATCGTCGACAGGAACGACAGGATCAGCGCGATAAGGATGATCGCCGTCACTTCAATCGGGTCGGGCTTTGCCGGCAAGTCGGTGAGGAAACGGACCGATGGGTCCCACAGATTTTGACCGGTCACCTTCTGAATGAAGTCCACCACATCCTGGCGGAAGTAGAGGAAGATCGCGCCGAGGATCACGCCGAGAACGATTCCCAGCGAGCCGATCGTCACGCCAACAGTCATGAAGACCTTCATCATGCCGTGCCGGCTCGCGCCCATTGTCCTCAGGATCGCGATGTCCCGAGTTTTCGCGCGCACCAGCATGATGAGCGAGGAGAGGATGTTGAACACGGCCACGAGCACGATCAGCGAGAGCACCACGAACATCGCCACCCGCTCAACCTCGAGCGCCTGGAACAGCGCCGAGTTCATTTGCCGCCAGTCGATGACCGCGCCCTTGCCCTGGATGAGCCGACGCAGCGGAGCGAGAATCTCCTGCACCCTATCTGGGTTGCTGGTCTGGATCTCGATCATGCCGACCTGGTCACCCATCAAAAGCAATTCTTGCGCGTCCTGGATCGGCATGAGCACGAATTGCTTGTCGTAATCGTAGACGCCGACCTCAAAGATCGCTGCGACCGTGTAGGTCTCCTCGCGCGGGACAGTACCGACGACGGTCGTGCGCCCCTCCGGGTTCCAAAGCGTGATCTGGCTTCCGGGATAAGCGCCGAGTGTTTCCGCAAGCCGCGATCCGATCGCGACGTTGCCGCTGCCAGGCGTTACGGCCTTGATATCCCCAGCCACCACATTCGACATGATCGTGCGGTTCGAATGGATGTCTTCCATGCGCATCCCGCGGACGAGGACGCCTGCAAAGCGGCCGTTGGTGGTCGCCATCAACGGGGTCTCGATCAGCGGCACGGCCGACGTCACGCCTGGCGTATTCTTCGCCGCCACCGCGATCTTTTGCCAGTCTGAAAGCCGTCCGTCGTAGCCCTGCACCACCGCGTGGCCATTCAGCCCAACGATCTTGTCGAAGAGCTCGGCGCGGAAGCCGTTCATCACGCTCATGACGATGATCAGTGCGGCGACCCCGAGCGCCACCGCGATGAGGCTGATCGTGGCAACCAGGAAGATGAACCCCTCGCCCTTGCCGGGGAGAAGATATCGGCGGGCGAGCATGCGCTCCGCGCGGTTGAGGATCATGCCGTCAGTCTCGCAAGGGCGCTTTCAATGCTGAGCTCCTGGCGCTCGCCCGTTGAACGGCGCTTTAACTCCACTGTTCCCGCGGCGATCCCGCGAGGGCCGACGACGACCTGCCAGGGCAAGCCGATCAGGTCCATCGAGCCGAGCTTTACGCCGCCGCGCTCGTCTCGATCGTCATAGAGGATCTCGACATTCGCCTCGCGCAATTGCTCATAGAGGTTCTCGGCGGCGACGACGGTACTCTCGTCGTCCTGTCGCATCGTCACGAGCCCGACCTGCCAGGGAGCAACCGCTTCCGGCCAGATAATACCCGCATCGTCGTGGCTCGCTTCGATGATCGCGCCAACCAGACGCGATACGCCGATCCCGTAACTTCCCATCATGGGAGTGACCGGGGTTCCGTCTCGCCCGGAAACCTTGAGTCCCATCGCCGCTGAGTATTTGTCGCCGAAAAAGAAGATGTGGCCGACCTCGATACCGCGGCCGGTTTGACGACTTGCCTCGGGCAGGATTTCCCATTTGGCGACGTCGTGAGTCTCGTCGGTCGCCGCATACGTGCCATTCACGCGATCGAAGAGACCCTGGAGACCCGCTTCATCGCCATATTTGAGGTCCGACTGGTGCCAGTCGAACTCGTCATAGGCGGCGTCGTAGAAAACTTCGCTCTCGCCCGTCGGAGCAAGCACGATGAACTCGTGGCTGAGGTCGCCGCCGATCGGCCCTGATGCGGCCTTCATTGGCACCGCCTGTATTCCCATGCGCTGGAAGGTACGCAGGTAAGCGAGCATCTGCGTGTAATAGCTTTGCCGGGCGCCGACCTCGTCGAGATCAAAGCTGTAGGCGTCCTTCATCAGGAACTCGCGCCCCCGCATCACACCGAAACGCGGGCGAACTTCGTCCCTGAACTTCCACTGGATGTGGTAGAGCGTGCGCGGAAGGTCGCGATAGCTCTTCGCCTCGTCGCGGAAGAGCATGGTGATCATCTCTTCGTTAGTCGGGCCGTAGAGCATCTCGCGGTCATGCCGGTCCCTGATACGAAGCATTTCGGGACCGTAGGCGTCGTAGCGGCCGCTCTCGCGCCACAGGTCCGCCGACTGGAGAGTCGGCATCAGGATCTCCTGGGCTCCCGAGCGATCTTGCTCCTCGCGGACGATCTGTTCGATCTTCTTCAGCACCCGATAGCCAAGCGGCAACCAGGCATAGATTCCGGCGGCCGTCTGACGGACAAGTCCTGCCCTGAGCATCAGCTTGTGGCTGACGATCTGGGCGTCAGACGGAGTTTCCTTTAGGACCGGGAGGAACGCATGAGACCAGCGCATGACGCGCGCTCTACGGTGGCGATTCCCGACTGGCAACCGGACCGCCGCTGTGGCCGCGCCGACACAGGAACAATAGAAACGCAACGGGGATCAATTTACTGCGGTGACAAGCGAGCCGTGTCGGGCCTAGTCAACGTCCGTCCGAACGCACTGACCCTTGGGTCGGGTTCGGGGCCGCGAAGACGACTGGGGACGTTGACGCGACACATCCAAGGGGGCTGGCGAGCAATCGTCACGCAGGGCGCCCGGATCGCTTGTCGATCCGGGCGTTTGCTTTCGTGAAACCCGAGTTGACGCGACCCTCGAGTTAAGGGATCAGCGCCTCCAGCAAGAAAGAGATAAACTCCGCCGTTGTTTCATTTCGGTTCGGGCGTATCATGAGCCGGGACGAAACCGCAGCGCTCACAAGGGGATAACGACGATGCCCACCAATGTCGGACCGGAAGATCGGATTGTTCGAATCATCGTTGGAATCGTGCTCGGTGTACTGGCCTATCTTCAAGTGCTGCCTGGTATCGCCACGATCATTATGTGGGTCCTTGCGGCATACTTCCTGCTGAGCGGCCTTCTTGCGCGCTGCCTGTTTTACAAGGTCGCCGATATCGATACGAGCATTCAGGAACAGCCCTATTCCACGACCGACGATCGCGCCGGTCTCTGAAGTCGAGTACGCCGCGACCTGAGCGGGGATGGCGAAGCGTAAAAACGGGCAATCAACGCGCATCACGCATGCTGGCCGCAGACGTGAATGGCGCGGGCAGCTCGTCAACGTTCCGGTTGAACGCGCTTCGACAATCCTGTTCGACAACGTAGCCGAGCTCGAGCGCAGCAGACCTGGGCTCGGCACTTACCGATACGGCCTTCAAGGCACGGCGACGCACTGGGCTCTTGCCGAAGCCCTCACCGAGCTCGAGCCTGGCGCCGCCGGAACGGCTCTTTACTCTTCCGGCCTTGCCGCGATCACGACGCCGCTGCTGGCGCTGCTCTCGTCCGGCGATGAGCTCCTTGCCCCCGACAACGTTTACGGACCGACGCGGCGCTTTTGCGATACGATCCTCAATCGGCTGGGCGTTGCGACCCACTATTATAATCCGGTCATCGGAACAGGCATGCGTGAGATCATCGGTGAGGCGACTCGCGCGATCCTGCTTGAAAGCCCGGGTTCCCAGACGATGGAGGTCCAGGACGTGCCCGGCATCTGCGCTGTCGCGCGGGAGCGGGGCATCGTCACTTTGCTCGACAACACCTGGGCAACGCCCCTGCTCTTTTCCGCTATCGCCGCCGGCGTCGACGTGACGATGCTCGCAGCAACCAAATATGTCGGCGGCCATGCCGACGTGATGCTTGGCGCGGCAACGGCGACCTCGGCCTTCTACGAACCACTTCAGACTGCGAGCTGGGATCTGGGACAGGCGGTGTCCGCGGACGATGCATGGCTCGGCTCGCGCGGCCTCAGGACGATGGAAGTCCGCTTAAAGATGCACGAAGCAAGCGCACTCAAGATTGCAGAATGGCTGAAGAGGAGGCCGGAAGTGGGCCGAATGCTTCATCCGGCGTTTTCCGACTGCCCGGGTCACGAACTTTGGAAGCGCGATTTCAAGGGATCGTCCGGTCTCTTCACGTTCGAGCTCAAGGGTGACCGCGCCTCCTTTGTCGACAGCCTCCAGCTATTCGGCATCGGCTATAGCTGGGGCGGCTACGAAAGCCTGGTCCTGCCGGTGGATCCACATCGAACTGTCACCGAGCCGCCGGCGAGAAACCTCGTTCGTTTGCACATCGGGCTCGAAGATCCCGACGATCTCATCGCCGATCTAGAAAATGCGTTCGATCAGCTTCGACGCTGAGACGTGCTTGCGGGAGCGATCGTCACCTCATCGCCGACCTTTGTCGCGTTGAAGAGGTGCTGCGCGAAATCGATCGGCACGCCGATGCAGCCGTGGGTGGCCGCACCCCAACGAACGCTGCTTCCGTGGATCGAGACTCCGTCGTCAGTAAGCCGCAGCGTGTAGGGCATTTCGGCATCGTAGAGCGACGATCGATGGTTCCGGGCCTTGCCGAGGATGTGGAGCTTGCCGACGGGCGTCTCCTTATTGTCGCCGCCATAGACGATCACCGCGGTTCCGATCTCGTTACCCGCGCGAAACACCGACATCAGCTGCGAATTAAGGTCGATGCGTATCCACGTCGGGCCAGCGGGCACGGCCGCGTCGTTCCACTTATAGTCGCCGAATTTGAGCGGGCGATCGACCGCGAGCAGCGATTTGACGGGCCGATCGATCGTGCCGGACTTCAGCGCCTGCCGGAGTTGCGCATCGGAAAGAAAAATGCGGCCAATGCCCGGCAGGCCCGTGGAGCGACTAGCCGTAGCCGAAGCAGCGCGCGCCGGAGCACTGGTTCCGTCCGTGAAAGAGCCTGATCTGGCGGTCAGGCCAGCTGCAACTAGGACGGCAGCGCAGCAGCCAACGGCAATCCACGGCGCTTTCACCATTCAGCCAATTGCGGGCAGCGGTCGGTTCCGCTTTTGCCGCCGAAGCGCTCCACCCAGCATTGCAAATCCCGCAAGCATCATTGCCCAGCTTGCGGGCTCGGGAACAGCGCTCGTCACCGGCGGCGGTGGAACGACCTGGGTGACGATTGGTGGCGGGACGACCACGCCACCGCCGATGCCGCCGCCTGGGAGCGGAATACCGGAGAGAATTGGCGGACCACCGCCCGCCGCCGAAGAAGCCGGGACAATTGGCGCTGCAGGAGCGCCTGCAACGACGTTGTACAGAGGAGGCGCCGCAATTGGCGGCGGAATGATGAGGGGAATGGCGGGCGTGGCCATTATCGCCTGGAGCGGTGGAATGACGTGCGCTTGAGGCGTTGCTGCATTGGCCTCAACCGGCGCCTTCTCGTGCTTGAGATTTGCTAGAGCGCCCTTGGGTCGCTGACCTGGAGACCGTTCGGAGAGCATCGCAGCGACTGTCTCGAAGCGGTGAACGCTCTGGGTCACCCGATCACCCACGGCCTTGGAAAGTCTCGGATCCACGACGATGGTGGTGGATACGATTGCAGCAACTCCGGCGAGCGCTGCAATGGCGCCATTTCTGCGGTTCAGGATGGCCGGCGGCCAGCGCAGCCGATCGACCATCACCGGCATTGATCGACGCCCTCTGAAATCGCTTTGGCGGGTCGAGCGCCCACGTCCGCATAAAGTCGGATCTCTGCCCCATGAAGTGAGCGCTGGAGGTTCAGCCAGTAGGTTCCCTCCGGACCGTTCGCCCCTGAGTTGGTGAACGTGCCGCCATGGTCGCTCGGCATGAAGGCCCAGGGCTGCGAAGCTTTTTCCTGGGAAGCCCTAAAGCACCCGGCGAATGCGCTGGTCGTTTTGGTTGTTGTGGTGCGAAGCAGTGGCTGGATCGGCTGCGGAGCAGCCGCGACGAGACCCAAGATCACGGTCGACACGCCAAGCAAATGAGCCACCGCTCCGCTGAAAGTTATCAAGGCGTTAACTAATCACCGGTGAATTGGTTTCGAGCAATGCGCGTGCGAACTGCTCGCCAAGGAATCTGTGGATAGCTTCAAAGCTTCGGCGAATGTGCGTCACGCCACCGACGAGAATGGTAGCGGAGGACCGTAGCAGCCAATATCCCCACAACACGAAACCGCTGTTTTCCGCGATTTTCGATAAACGCTCCGGGACGCTCCGCTACGACCCCCCAACAGGATGGCGACTAAATCGCGACACTCAACTTCGCCTCACACGCGCCTTCGCGAAGTTTCTAGCGTGGGCCGATCACATCGGCCTCCGCGTGCCAAAAAGCTCAAGAGGACGCCGGCGAGGCAAGTGATTTAGCCTACCCGTCGTCGGCGGGCAGTGCTCCAGAGATTGCTCCGGCGATGTCCGTGTCATCGGCTACAAAGCCGAACTGTGGCTCGCCCTCCGTATCGTCCGCGTGCACATAGCCGAATAACCAGGGACCGCCTTTCCTCAGATAAGTTGCCTCCCAGTAATAGCCTTCCCGATCGAGCGCCGGGACAGCCTTATTGATGTTAACTCGCCTATTCGACGCGGCCGGATCAAACGTCATCATGCGGCCGTAAAACGAGAGGAAATCTTGGGCGAGGTTATAGATCAGACTGCGCTGCCCTTCCCCTAACTCATGCAAAGTTGAAATTGGGATCTGGCGAAAGAAGTCTATGGTTCGAGAAATCATTGGGACCGCGGGGGTCAGTTCGAAGGCCCGTCCTAAAGCGTCCGCCCTCCCGACATTTTGCGCATCCAACGCGTGAACCTGTTCGAGAAGCTGAATTGTTTCGTCGAGCTGTCCAGCCACGTGAAGACCCCCTTCCGATGTGCAACTTAGAATTTCGGTGATCGGCAACAGCAGTTCACTACGCCACAACTTGCTGGTCAAGCGCGCGTCGGGGGTTCAAGACGACCGCTACCAACACTCTGCTAGAAATTGGCGGTTTTCCGACGTTCCTTGCACGTCTCAATGCGCCTGCAAAACGGCTTGTTTCGCTGGCGCATCTCTAAGTAATTGATTTTATTGGATTTTTCCGGAAGTTGGTAGCGGAGGAGGGACTTGAACCCCCGACACGCGGATTATGATTCCGCTGCTCTAACCAGCTGAGCTACTCCGCCCCATGGCATCGACCGCCCGCCATTCAGGGGCGCCGTGAGGCGCGGCATATAGGTAGAGCCACCGTACCGGTCAACGCGAGGAACCGCTTACTGCTGCTGTCGTTGAGCGTGCAACAAAACGAGGCTCTGATGGACCCCCTGACTCCACTCGAAACTTTGTGCCGGATCATTCTCAGAGCCCGTGAGTACGAGGCCCAGACCGCTAGCGATTACGATCGCGACGAAGATCCCGACAACGTCGACGACGAGCAGGAAGGGACGCTCAGCGTCCTCGAGGACGATATCAACACGAGCGTGGAGGAAGAGCTTCACGCGGCGTTCGAGGACCTCGGCGAAGACCAGCTCGCCGAGGTGATCGCATTCTGCTGGGTCGGCCAGGGCACGTATGAAGCTGGCGACTGGGACGAAGCCATGGCCGAAGCCCAGGATCTCGTCAGCTCCGGCACCGACGGCGCCATTGAAGAGCTGATGGAGCAGCCGATGCTTGCCTCGGTCCTCGAGTCCGGTCTCGCTGCGTTCGATCTCAGCTGTCAGGGCATTGGCGAACTAAGCTAGCGGCCGCGGAACGCGTAGGTCGCGATTTTCTCCCACGGACCGCCGAGATAGCGATGGATGCCTAGCCCGCTGATTTCCAGCGGCCGGGGTCGAAAGTCCCTTTCAAGACTCGTTTTGAGGGTTCGCGCGTACGTCACAGCCACCTTGTTCTGGATCGTGACGTGCGGCCGCCAACCGCCGGCATCCTGGGCAGCGAGCAGGCCGAAGAAATCTTCCGCGAGCTCGCGACGCATTGAATCCAGCTCAGGCGAAACGACGCGGAACGCGACGCCACCGCCGAGGTCCATCAATCCCTCGATTGAAGCTCGAGGCGAACGCTCCCCTGCAAGCCGCGCGAGAGTCCGCCTCGCCTCCCCTTCCGCCGACGGGGGGAGGGAATGAAACATGGTCAGATGCGCGGGCAGGTGGTTGCGGTCTGCGGGATAGTAAGTTTGCCGAAGCGGATCGAGCCATGCGAGATCGCGCAGGCCGATCTCAGCGGTGACGATTAGCGCGCCGGCCACTGTTCCCGCGAAAGCTCTTCGAGAGCGTTGAAGTCGTGCGAATCCATCTTGGTCACGATCTTGTCGCCGTTAACGGACGCGGCTTTCCACGGCAGTTGCCGGAGCGTTTCGCCTACGCCGGCGACGCCGCCCTGCGACACGACGACGTAATCGAGCTGGCCGCTCGAACAGCCTGCCATCGCGTCTATGCAGCGGCCAAGCTCCATCGACCCACTGACGACTTGTCCGCGAAGGAGCAGCGACACGGGAAACAATGCCTCTCCAGGCGTGCGCTCGCTTGCTTCCGCGGCGGACCGACCACCCTCCTCCACACGCGCCTGCCGCCCGAGCCAGCGCCAGATCCCGAAGAGGTCGAGCACCGTGAGGACAACGTTGGTCCACATCAGGGCGGGCTGATGAGTTATTGCGCCCACGGCAATCCAGCACAGCGCGCCGACAGTGAACACCACGAAGCCGTAGCCGGTGATCCGCGCGCCGAGGTTCGAAGCGGTGATCGTTGCAGCGACGATCGTCGCAATTGTCGCAATCCAGGAGATACTGTCAGCCATGGCGCGGCAATGCGCAGGCTCGCCGATTGTTCAGATCTCGACTTGCGAACCCAGCTCGACGACCCTGTTGGTCGGAAGCTTGAAGAATTCCATCGCGCTTTCGGCGTTCCGCAGCATCCACGCGAACAGTTTCTCGCGCCAGATCGCCATCCCTGGTCGCGACGACGCGAGCAAGGTCTGGCGCGCGAGGAAGAAGCTGGTGTCCATCATCCGGCATTGGCTGCCGATGCCCTTCAGCTGCGCAAGGGCCGCGGGGACGTCGATTTCCTCCATGAAACCGTAGCGGAGGACGACGCGGTAGAAACCCGAGCCATAATCCTTGGTTTCGAGGCGCTTCTCTTCGGAGACGTAAGGCACGTCTTCGATCCGAACGGTCAAAAGAATCACCCGCTCGTGAAGCACCTTGTTGTGCTTAAGATTGTGCAGCAGCGCGTGCGGCACGCCGCTCGACGAGCTGGTCATGAACACGGCGGTGCCGGGAACGCGCGCGGCGCTCGGAGCCGCCGACTTGATGAAGATCTCCATCGGCAGGCTGGCTTCGTTCATCCGGCTGATCATCAGCTGCCGACCCTTCGCCCAGGTGGTAAGGAAGGTGAAGGCAATTCCGCCGACCAACAGCGGGAACCAGCCTCCGGCGGGAATCTTGAGCAGGTTCGCCGAGAGGTAAGTGAAATCTACTGTGAAGAAGAGCACCAGCAGCGCGGCGATCGCGAAGCGGTTCCAGTTCCACATATGCCGAAGCACGACAGCGATGAGGAAGCTGTCGATCATCATCGCACCGACAACGGCGATGCCGTAGGCGGCCGCCAGGTTTGACGAGCTGCGGAAAAACAGAACGAGCAAGATGACCATGATCATCAGCGCCCAGTTGATGATCGGGATGTAGATCTGGCCGGCAGCGCTTTCGCTCGTGTGGGTGATCCTGAGGCGCGGAACGAAGCCGAGCTGGATCGCCTGCTGAGTGACCGAGAATGCGCCTGAGATCACGGCCTGGCTGGCGATGATCGTCGCGGCGGTCGCCAAGAGCACGAGCGGCAGGCGCAACTCGTCGGGCGCGAGGTAGAAGAACGGATCCTTGACCTTGGCTAGCGCGGTATGGACGTCTGCCGACAGGATCATCGCTCCCTGACCCAGATAGTTCAGCAGCAGCGCCGGAAGCACGAAGTAGATCCAGGAGATCTGGATCGGCTTGCGGCCGAAATGGCCCATGTCGGCGTAGAGCGCCTCGGCGCCAGTGACCGCCAGCACGACCGAACCCATTGCGACGAACGCCCGCATGAAATCCGCAGCGAAAAAGCGGAAGATGTTCAAGGGATTGATCATCGCCAGCAGCACCGACGGGTAATTCAGGATGTGCATGACCCCGAGCACGGCGAGCGTCGCGAAATAGAAGAGCATCACCGGGCCGAACATCAGGCCTACACGGGCAGTCCCGCGCGCCTGGATCGCGAAAAGGCCGACGAGGATGCCGATGGCGATCGGAATCACGAACGGCTCGAGACCCGCGTTGACGGTCGTCAGACCCTCGACCGCCGACAGCACCGAAATCGCCGGCGTGATCATCGAATCGCCGTAGAAGAGCGCGGTCGCGAAGACTCCCAGCAGGATGATCCCGCTCGTCCATTTTTTCTTGCCGCTGAGGGTCCGGTTGATGAGCGCCAGGAGCGCGAGGCTGCCGCCCTCCCCTTTATTGTCGGCGCGCATGATGATGGTGACGTATTTCAGCGTCACGATGATCATCATCGAATAGAAGATGAGGCTGAGGACGCCGTAGATGTGCAGCCGGTCGGGAATGAGCGTGTGGTGCCCGGCGAACGTCTCCCGGAAGGCGTAGATCGGCGACGTGCCGATATCGCCGTAGACGATGCCGATCGCGCCGACGACGAGCTTGTACAAGGGGCCCTGTGCGTGACCATGTGATGTGTCATGAGGCGCCCCGGTTGTGGCGCCGCCCGTCGCGGTGATGTTCATGTCTTGAGGTTCAGATCCGACAGACCGCGAACTCGCATCCCCTGAACCGCGAGCGAGAGCGTCGGTCACGGCGCGCGCTCCCTAGCACTGCCGTTCCCGACCCGCAATCGGACGGGACAGGGACGAAAAGCCCGTCTATAGGCGCGCGCAACCATCGAACGGAGCAAACGAAATAATGCGTATTGGGGTGCCAAAAGAGATCAAGGTCCACGAATATCGCGTTGGGCTGACGCCGGCTTCGGTCGCCGAGCTGGTCGCCCACGGGCATGAACTATTCATCGAGACGAAGGCCGGCAACGGCATCGATTGCCCAGATTCTGCCTACGAGAAGGCAGGCGCGAAAATCCTGCCCGACGCTAAGTCGGTGTTCGATTCCGCCGACATGATCGTGAAGGTGAAGGAGCCGCAACCGCCCGAGATAGCGATGCTTCGCCCGGGGCAAATCCTCTTCACCTACCTCCATCTTGCCGCCGACAAGGACCAGGCGCTGGGGCTGATGAAATCAGGCGCGATCTGCATTGCGTACGAGACGGTGACGTCGCGGAATGGGTCGTTGCCGCTGCTGAAGCCGATGAGCGAAGTCGCGGGCCGCATGTCGGTCCAGGTCGGCGCGCACTATCTCGAGAAGGAACAAGGCGGCCGCGGCGTCCTTCTCGGCGGAGTTCCAGGCGTTGCACCGGCGAAGGTCGCGATCCTCGGCGGCGGCGTTTCAGGCGTGAATGCGGCGCAGATGGCTACCGGCATGCGCGCCGACGTCACGATTTACGACATCAACAACGACCGCCTCGCCGAGCTCGACATGTTCTTCTCGAGCCAGATCAAGACGGCCTATGCCTCCCGCGCAGCAATCGCCAACGCAGTCAAGGAAGCGGAGCTGGTCATCGGCGCCGTGCTCGTTCCGGGCGCCGCCGCGCCGAAGCTGGTGACTCGCGAGATGCTGAAGACGATGAAGCGGGGCTCGGTTCTGGTGGATATCGCCATCGACCAGGGCGGGTGCTTCGAAACCAGCCATGCGACCACGCATGCAGATCCGGTCTACGAGGTGGACGGGATCATCCATTATTGCGTCGCCAACATGCCGGGCGCGGTTGCGCGCACCAGTGCATTTGCACTCAACAATGCGACGCTGCCGTTCGCGTTGAAGATCGCCAGCCTCGGCGCAGAGGAAGCGATGCGACAGGACCCGCATCTCGCGAATGGGCTCAATGTCTCGGGCGGCAAGATCCGCCACCAGGCGGTCTCGGAAGCGCTGGACCTGGCTTACGACCCAGTTGACGCCTGAGGTTGTGCGGCGTTCGGCTTGCTGAGTGCCACCACACCCTGCTCGACCAGCGGACGCCAGTCGGCCTTGGCCGGCGCGGTCTTGAGGATATTCCGCCAGAGTACGAGCGCTCCTTCCCGATCGCCGGAACGCGCTAGCGCAAGACCATAGAAGAAGGACGCCGCCGGATAGCCCGGCGCGAGTTGCTCGGCACGTTTGTAGGCGAACTCTGCAGGCGGCGTTAGTCCGCGGGCATGGTCGACAAGCGCATTACCGAGACCGATCCACAGCTGCGGGTCGCCCGGATAGCGCTTAACGGCGTTTTCGAGAATTCCGACGGCATCTTCGCTTTTCCCGTCGCGAGCCAGTGCTTCGGACATGCGGAGCCAGGTCTCGGCGGGCGTAAAATAGCCGAAGAATGCATGGCGAGCATCGGTAAGTGGGAATATGTCGTGCGCGTCTCCGGCCTGGGCGGGGACTCCCGGCAGATCGGGACTGCCCTGGACGGCATAGCCGACGGCACCAAGCAGCAGTGCGGCGGCACTGGCAGTCAGCAACCCTCCCCGCACACGCAGCAGCCATAGCAGCGCAAGGGTGGCGCAAACCAGGAAGAGAAGGATGACCCAGCCCATCAGGCGTTTGCCTTCAGCTTGATCCTGCGCCGGATGATCCATGCGCCGGCGATCAGCAGCCCGAGCGGCGCAAGCCACAGCGGCCATGCGGCAGGTTCTTCGGTCGGCTTGTAGCTGATCCAGGTCCCGTAGCGCTGGATCAGCCACGACCGGATCGCCGCGGGCTTCTCACCGGCAGCAATGCGGCGGCGGACCAGGTCGCGCATATCGCCGGCAAGCTCGGCGTCGGAATCGGCGATCGACTGGCCTTGGCAAACGAGGCAGCGGATTTGCTCCATCAGACTTTGCGCTTCCGCCTCCTGCTGCGGGTTCGGAAGCGCCCGGTTCGCCCAGTAAGCCGGCGGCAGGTTGCTGTCGGCGAACAGCGGCTGCACCAGCAGCAGCATCAGGGACAAGGCAGCCTTCCTCACCGCACCTGCTCCAGCTCGCGGAGCACGCCTGGAATGTTGGAGGCATTCAAAGCGCCGATATACTGCCGCCGGATCACGCCCTGCCCGTCGATGACGAACGTCTCCGGGACGCCGGACGAACCCAGAGCGATCTGAACTTCGCTCTGCCGGTCGGAGCCAATCCGCTCGTATGGATTGCCGTTCCTATCGAGGAATGCGCCGAGGGCATCCGGAGTGTCGCGCACAGCAATCCCGTCGATCTTCACGCCGCGACGCTGCAGCTCCTGCAGCACCTTGCCTTCGCTCGCGCAAGGTATGCACCAGCTGGCGAAAATGTTGAGCAGCCTGGGATGTCCAGTCGCGAGGTTGGCAGAAACTAGACCGGGCTTACCCTCAATGGCTGCAGGCAGCGCGAATTGCGGCAGAGGCCGCTCGACCATCTGCGACGAGACGGCGGTGTTCGCCGGCTTGATCAGCCTCCAAGCCAGACCGCTGAGCACGAACAGCAGCAGGATGATCGGGATCAGACGCAGGCCGCGGCTCATGCGTAGCGTCTCCGCCAATCCGGCTCGTGGCGGCGTCGCAAGAAAGGCATCAGGCGGCCGAGCAGCGCCAGCGCCCCTCCCAAAGCGATTAGCGCTCCACCGGCCCAGATCAGCGTCACGAACGGCTTCCACCACAGTCTCAGCTGCCACGCACCGGATGGGTCCTGCTTGCCGATCACTGTGTAGAGCTGGCCATCCCAGAAGGTCTCGATGGCTGATTCGTTCGTCTCAGTCGGCGGATCAGAATAATATCGCGTCTCCGGTGTAAGCGTGATGGGACCCGATCCCCGACTTGCCCGAAGCTCGCCTTTCATCGCTGTCCAGTTCTTTCCGGCTGTCGGCGTGACGGTCACGAGCTCGACCTGCCATGGGCCGACGCTGAGCGCTTCGCCGGGCTGCGCGATCGCCAGGCGTTCGCTGCTGAAAGCAGCGTTCGCGGCCATTCCGGCCAATGCAACCGCGATTCCGAAATGAGCGACGACCATGCCCCACGTTGCGAGCGGGGCGCGTAGCGGATTGCGAGTGACCAGCGGCAGAATGCTCCCGCCAATGAGGAACCCGGCAACGGTGAACCCGAAACGGGGCAGGATGCCGATCTTCGGCGCGACGATGATCGTGATCGCGAGGACGCTGATGCAAATCAGCGCCGGTATCTTGAGCTGACCCCACACCGGTCGCCGCTCGCGCCGCCAGCTCAGCAAAGGCCCGATGCCGACAAGCAAGGCGAGCAGCAATGCGAGCGGCCCTGCGACAGCATTGAAATAAGGTGCACCGACGGACAGCTTCTCGCCAGTCACAGCCTCGACGAACAGGGGGTAGAGCGTGCCGAGGAACACGATCCCGAGAATGACGCTCAGCAGCAGGTTATTGACGACCAGTCCGCTCTCGCGGCTGACCAGCTCGAACGGAGCGCCTTCCTTCAGGGTCGCGCCGCGCCACGCGAATAGGACGAATGCAGCGCCAACGTAAATCGCCAACAGGGCAAGCAGGAACGTTCCGCGCTCCGGATCGATCGCGAAAGCGTGGACCGACGTCAGGATTCCCGAGCGGACGAGGAAGGTACCGACCATCGACATCGAGAAGGCAATCACGGCGAGCATCATCGTCCACGCCTTCAAGGCGCCGCGCGCGGCAAGTACGTTGATCGAGTGGACCAATGCCGTTGCAGCGAGCCACGGCATCAGAGACGCGTTCTCGACGGGGTCCCAGAACCAGTAGCCGCCCCAGCCGAGCTCGTAATAAGCCCAGTAGCTTCCCGCCGTGATGCCGAGCGTCAGCAAGATCCAGGCGCCGAGCACCCACGGACGCATGGCCCGCGCGAGCCGCGCATCGACTTCACCCGTCAGCAGCGCGCCGACCGCAAAGCTGAAGGCGATCGAGAGCCCAACATAACCGAGGTAGAGCGTCGGCGGATGGAATGCCAAGCCGGGATCCTGAAGCAATGGGTTGAGCCCCTGCCCATCCGGCGGCGCCGGAAACAGCCGCGCGAACGGGTTCGATGCGAACAGCAGAAACGCGTAGAAGCCGAGCGCAAGTATCGACTGGCTCCCGAGCGCGGCGGCCAGCGTGCGCTCGCCAGTGCGTCGTGAAAACAGCGCGACGAATGCGCCGGCGATCGCGAGGATCGTCACCCACATCAGCATCGACCCCTCGTGGTTTCCCCAGGCTCCGGCGACCTTGTAGATGAAGGGCTTGGCGCTGTTGCTGTTGGCGAAGACCAGGGCGACCGACATGTCGCTTTGCGCGAAGACCAGCAGGAGCATGGCGAAGGCAATCAGCGTGAGGACACCTTGCGCAACGGCGACGCCGCGCATCGGCCGCGCGACCTCAACACTGCTGCGCAGCGCAAGCGCCATCAGGAAGAATTGATAGGCTGCGAGCCCGGCTGCGAGCCACAGCGCCGCAAGGCCAGTCTCGGCGATCATTTCTCGAGCGTCTTACCGGCCTTATGTTCCGCGGCAAGATTGCCGAGCTCGGGCGGCATGTAGCGCTCGTCATGCTTGGCGAGGATCTGGTCGGCAACGAAGGTGCCTTGCTGCATGCGCCCTTCGGCGACCGCGCCGCTCCCTTCCCTGAACAGGTCGGGTACGATTCCGCGGTAGGTGACAGGCGTCTCCGCCTTGCCATCGGTCAGCACGAAACGGATCGTCACGCCGTCAGCTTCGCGATGGACGGAGCCGTTCTCGACCATTCCGCCGAGCCGGGCGGCTCTGCCGTCAGTGGCTTCGCCTGCCGCAATGTCCGCCGGTGTATAGAAAAAGCTGGCCTGGTTCTTGAGACCGATCATTGCCAGCAGCACTGCCGCAACCAAAGCAATGAGCGCGGCGCTGACAAGGACGAGCCGCTGGTTCTTGGGTTTCATTTTCGCTTGAGCGCGTTGGCAGCTGCTTCCGCGCGCCGCATCGAGGCGAATGCCCAACCCAGTAGACCTGCGGTCAGACAACTTGCGACTACGTACGCGGCAGCGACGAACGGCCAGGCGTTCATGCGCTCATCCTCCGCATGCGCGCCTCGATTTTCGTTTCAGCAAGCTCGGCCCTCATACGCATCAGCACCGCCGCGCAGAACAGGCAGGTGAAGCCGATCATCGTTAGCGGCAATGGCCACAGGATCCTATTGTCGATGGTCGAGCCGGTAAGTCCGATGCTCTCGCCCTGATGTAGCGTACGCCACCACAGGACCGAATAATGGATGATCGGCAGGTTGATCGCGCCGACCAGGCCGTAAATGGCGGCGATGCGTCCCTCGCCATCCCGCTCCCGCTCGGCGGATGCCAGCGCAATGTAGCCGAGATAGAGGAAGAACAGAACGAGCATCGAGGTCAAACGGCCGTCCCACTCCCACCAGGTTCCCCAGGTGGGGCGGCCCCAGATCGACCCGGTAATGAGGCAAATAGCAGCGAACGTTGCGCCCGCGGGAGCGCTGGCGCGCCCGGCGATGGCGGCCAGCGGATGCCGCCAGACGAGCTGGCTGACAGATGCCGTCGCGATGCCCACCCATCCAGCCATTCCGAGCCACGCCGACGGCACGTGGATGTACATGATACGGACCGTCTCGCCCTGCAGGTAATCGGGCGGCGTCAGCGTCAGGCCCGCTGCCATTCCCCCAATCGCGAGCACCAGCCCTACGAGCAGCAGCCAGGTGGTGGCCGGTCTAGCAATCCGGAGGAACCGCGTTGGATTTGCTAATGCGTGCACAACGAGGTGCTTATGCCCTGCCGATCAGCCTTTGCGCCATAGCATCGGCGACTGCGGCGGGGTCGCGGCCCGTTTCTGCGCTCTCGGCCCAGATTTCCTCGAGCCGCACGGGTATGCCCTCGATGCGCTGGCGTACGAAGCTTGCATCTCCATCGCCGAGATATTCGCTGCAGACGTTGATGATACCGCCGGCGTTGATCACATAGTCGGGCGCATAAAGAATGCCGCGTGCGTTCAGTCGCTCGCCGTCTTCCGCAGTCGCGAGCTGGTTGTTCGCGCCGCCGGCGACGACCGGCACCTTCAGACCTGCAATCGTCTCTTCGTTGAAGATTGCGCCGAGAGCGCAGGGGCTCAGCACATCTGCCTCAAGTGTCAGAATCTCGTCGGCGGAGACGACCTTGCCGTTGGTCGCATCGGCGAGCTTCTGAGCCTTCGTCTGGTCGACGTCGGCGATGCTGAGCTTCGCGCCTTCCGCGCATGCGTGCAGCGCGACACCCGTCGCAACGCTTCCCGCGCCCTGGAGCGCAATGTGGAGCCCATCCAGCCTCTCCTTGCCGAGCGCCCACTTCACCGCCGCCTTCAGTCCTAGGAAAACCCCAAGAGACGTATGCGGCCCCGGGTCGCCGCCAACGTCGCCCGCGCTGTTCGGTAGCCCGGCGACGAACTTGGTCGAGCGTGAGACCTCGATCATGTCGGCCACGTTGATCCCGACATCCTCGGCGGTGACATAACGGCCGCCCAGGCTTTCCACCGCCTTGCCGAAGGCGTGCAGCATCTCCGGCGTCTTTGAGCGAGTTTCGTCAGCTAGGAGCACGGACTTGCCACCACCGAGAGGAAGGCCGGCCATCGCGTTCTTGTAGCTCATGCCGCGCGAGAGCCTCAGCGCGTCGGTCAGCGCCTCATCATCCTCGGCGTAATGCCAGAAGCGCGCTCCTCCGGCAGCGGGCCCAAGGTGGGTCGAATGAAGCGCGATGATGGCTCGAAGGCCACTCTTCTCGTCGGTGAAGAAGTGCACGTCTTCGTGCGCGTCGAAATCGGGCAAGCCCCAAAGCGTGGTCATCGTCGTCAAAATGTCCGGTTGCAGTTTAGGGTGATGGGGCGATCGAGGGGACTTGAACCCCCGACCCTCGGTACCACAAACCGATGCTCTAACCAGCTGAGCTACGATCGCCACGAAACGCTTCTAGGAACCCACCCTCTCCAGCGGTTTCCCTTGGCGCCCGCGCCACTTAGGGGTCGATCCTGACGAAGGCAAGCGAGGCTGGGTCACGCTTTTACCTGACGCGATGCGATTGAACCTCCAGACAGTTTCGACGGTACGAACAGAAGGAAATGGCACGTTTGGCGGCGAGAACTACCGTCAACTTTCGATAACTTGTTAGTGTAATCGTGCTTCATAGAAGTGTCTTGCAGGCGACTATGCTATACTGAGCACCGTCGCTGGTGGGGAGAGACCGCAATGGCGAGTCGGCGCGCAAGGGCGCAATCCGAATCTGTATCGTTGCGTGAAACTCTTGTCTCTGCGGGTCTTGAACCGCGATTCGCCGACTTGCTCGACCAGATGCCGCATCGCGTCGTCTACGTCGAACCGAGGCGTCCCTTTCGAGAGCCGGGAACGCCGCGGGACGAGGTCATGTTCGTTCGCTCCGGAATTCTGTCTAAGTTCAAGTCCGACACGAGCGGCCGGCGGCAGATCGTCGCGCTCCGCTTTCCCGGCGAGGGAATTTTGCCCGTGGACGGTCCTGCTCAATATGGGATCCAGGCAATCGTTCGGAGCGAAGTCCTGGTCGGCAGAGCAAAGGACTTCAACCCACTGCTCGAAGCAAATCCGGAATTGCAGCGCTTCTTCTGGCGGCTGCTCCAGCGCAACGAGTCCATTGGATATGAATGGCTAGTCAATTGCGGTCGTCGCGATTCCATCGCTAGGGTTGCGCATCTCCTATGCGAAACCGCTGTCCGAATGCATGTCGGCAAGGACCACATGGTCAATCCCTTTACGCAGCAGCAGATTGCCGACATCACCGGTCAAACATCCGTCAACGTGAACCGCGTTCTCGCCGACATGGAACGGCAGGGCCTGATCAAGCGCAAGGGCCGCGATATCGAGTTCGCCGACTGGGACGAAATGCGGCGGGTAGCGAGCTTTCAGCCCGCTTATCTGGAGAATTGAGCGTCCGCTTGCTCGCCTTCGCCAAGGCTTCGGGGCGCAGCTTTCGCGTTATGGATTAAGCTGGCTTGCCAGCCCAAGTGCTAGCGAAGGCTGGTGGGCGCGACAGGGATTGAACCTGTGACCCCACTAGTGTGAAGGGTGGGGAACGACCTCAAGGCAGATCCCGGCTAAACAATGATCCGTGGGGCATCGCGGGACCATTCCATCCATCGGGCCAGCGACGATCAAAATCGATGCGATGGGGATCCAGCTTAAGTGCGCCGGATTGCGGATTGATATTCGCGAAGAGCACGTGAGTAGCGAGCGAGCCGAATCCAGTGATCACAATGCGGTCGCCGCCGCTTTCCTTGGACACCCAGTGTGGAAGTTCGTCGTCGCGAAGCGTGAGGCGGCCAGCTTCCTTCACATGAGACAAGTCGCTGACATCAACACTGACCAGACTGTGACCGCTCATGCCTGTCTGTATCCAATAGTGCCCGGCGACCGTAGGCACTCCGCATGAGCGGTAGCCGAAGTCATAGACAAACCTAGCTCCGGGGTTTTGCCCGGCCAGGTCAGTGACCTGATAAAGTCCACATCCGGAGGTCACCACGAGTACCGTTTTGCCGTCGCCCAACAGTCGAGGCTCGGCGGCGTTCTTGGCAATTGCCGAGGCGAAGCGCGGTGGGCTGGGCAGCACCACTGACTTGATCAGCTTTAAATCCGACAGTCGCCAGATTTGAATGACATGGCTCGATTTATCCGTTGGCAGCATGGAAGCGCTGGTGGTGACGACGCGATCGAGCGTCGGAACAGCCACCAAGCTGTAAGGTCGGATGAATGGCTCCGTGGCGGCATCGGAGGCGTCGCTGGTACGAAGGACCTGGCCGGTAGGGCTCAGCTCGACAAGCGCGCCAGCAGCAACGTCAGGCTGTCCTTTGAATTGATAAGTCGTGAGGGTGTTGCCGTTGGGCAGCCGATCGAAGCTGTGTGAATGCGTGTATGGGCCCGCGGCTTGGAAAGTCGCAACGAGCTTCGGGTTAGTTGGCTGTTTGAGGTCGAATACGTAGCCGTCGCCAGACATGTAATCGCTGGCGAAGACAGTGCTATCCGCAGGCATTTCATAGTTCGTGTGATGCGCCATTTGCGCTTTCGCTCCGACGGGAAGCATCCTAACCAGTTTGCCGAAATGGGCAGAATGCGGACTCACGTTGAATACCGCCAGGAAGTCCCGGCCCATCGTTTCGGCCGCAGGCATCGCTTTTGATGGATCGTGAGTTTCCATCCCCCAAACATAGAGAAAGTTTCCCGCCCGAGCGGGCGCGGACAAAGCCAGTAAACAGCAGACAAATCCGAGCGATTTCATCGATCCCCGATCAATCGGTCTATGGGCCGATCCAGCGAAGCTTGCGCCCGTGAGCTAAGGTTCGCAATGGATGGCAAGCGGAAATGTTCGTCTCTCGAGGAAACTTTTACGTGCTACGCAGGCGCGGGTGAGTCGATGTGGGGAGGGGAAACGCATGGGCCATAAATTGACCTGAAGCGCACTACCGCACTTTCCATTTCTTGCCGGGAAAGGCGGATGCCAGCCTCTCGGCCCCGCTGCAGCAGCAAGAGCTCCGCGTATTCCGTCCGGTGCTGGAGTTCACGAATCCTAGCGATACTACGCTGATATGCGCCGGCCTCTTCAGGTGCGACATGACGCAGGCCGTAGGTGAGAGGCTTCAATTCAGAAGCAAGCTGATGCAACTGAACGATGTTGCCCTGAAGCTCGCTTGGGAAGAAATATAGCCGGGAATAGGTGCGCATTGCGCTGGGTCCCATCCGGTCAGCAACTTCGAGCGAACGGGCATTCAACCAGGCGTCGCTGGTGAATAGCTGGAGAGGAGGATCATAGGCCCTAGTTGGTGCGACTTGGCCAGTGTCCCTTGCTTGGCCCACCGCCTGATCCGCGGCATCCAAGGCGTTTTCCATGCAGCGATGATCGCTGAGCCAGCGGTACGCGCTCAGTTCATCATCGTGCAGCTCAGCATTCAATTCGGCTTTCGTTCGTTCGACCTTCTGGTGCCAGCGTATGTCATCGATGATCTGCTCGGCGCCGAGCGCGATCAGCACGCCGAGCACGATAATGCCTACTTCACCGACAAACTCACGCCAGCCGTGCAGCGGCTTAGGAAGATGAACATGCATGCGGCCGGCCCCGAGCGACGTGGGGAACCGTACCAGATGAGCTCATGTCCGCAATAGGTGGAAGGCTGGCACCAGCGGACCGTCTGCTATCGGCCACAAACTGACATTGCCTGATGCTGAGTTGCTAGAGTCGGTTTTCGACTCATTCCTGCCGTTAACGGCGACGTGTCAGTCGAGGCTCGGTGGTGCGGTTCTTCGGGCAGTCCTTTGTCGACGGGATAAGCGATTGTGGTGGCCGCGTCGGCTGAAGCGCCGAGCGCAATCGAGCTATGTGCGCACGTCCGGCTTCTCTGCCGCGCCAGTGCTGAATCTAATCGGCTGCGCGGCAGCCGCGCCAAGCCCCTTGGAGTGGGAAGCTGCCGTTAGCCGACAGCCGGCAGCCCCGTGCAATGCGCGAGTGGATTGCTGCCGAGTTCGTCGATCGCGAGGCTCACTGCCTACTCGCGCTCACCAAGCCGCGGCCGCCACAAAATCGGACTGTAAACCATCACGAACAACAGCAGCGCGCCGCCCCAGAACGTGCCGGCCACGTCCAGCATGATTGCATAAGAGCCAACACCCAGAGCCGCAGCGACGCGCAACATTGAGCCGGCTGTCACGAAAATATAGGCTGCCACGGTTATCGGGGATGCCTTCAGCTCGCGCGCGGTGTGGCCCAGACTCGCACGACTCATGACGGCCAAGATCATCGTGGTCATTGCGCCTGCAGTCAGCGCGTGGACGCCTGCGCTCTCCATGATATCCGCGCCGCCGATGGAGAGACCGAGCAGCAGAAGGCCGATGGGCACCCAACTATAGCCAAGGTGCAGGACGAGAACCAACGGGTCGCTCGCCGTTCGGAGCCCACCCCATCGCAAGAGGCGCAGCGCCTGCGCCAGGGCTGCCAGAATGAGCATGTAGCCAGTGAGGCGATCACCAGCAAAGGCAAGCCAGAAGAAAAGCGCTGCGGCGGTGGACGCAATCACCAACAGGTCAAACATCTCCGGCTGGGTCGGCAGCGCACCTGTCATGCGCTGTTTCACCATCCAGTTCCTGGTGAAAGACGGAATGATCCGGCCGCCGATCAACGAGATCATGATGATCACAAGCGCGATCGCGCCTCGCCAGCCCAAATCAGCGGAAACCAGACCGGCTGAGCCAGCGTAATCCGCGCCGTCCGCCAGTCCGAAGAGGAGCACGAGTCCGACGATCGGCACGTTGCGGTTGTTGCTGGCGAGCACTTCGCGCGCCGCGAGCGCGGAAAGCGAGACGAACAGGCCAGTGTCTAGGATCGCTGCTGGCCAGAAGCCGATGAGCCCAGAGAACAGAACCGCGAGACGGGCGGCGCCCCACAAGCCAAATAGTGAAAGCAAAGGCTTGCCTGCGATCGGAAGTCGACCGGTCCAGTTCGGGATGGCGGTAAGCAGGAAACCTGAAACCGCCGCGCCCACGAACCCGAACAGCATCTCGTGTCGGTGCCACGAGACCGCGTCGAAGCGCGTTGGCAGGGTGAGCTGCCCTGCGAGCACGCAAAGCCAAAGCAGCATCGCAATGACGCCCCACGTCGCCGCTCCGAAGAAGAACGGACGAAACCCTCCGCGCAGAAACGGGTGAGCGTCCGCCATGCGCCGCTTGCGGAGGGCAAGCATCTGCTCGCCCCGCGTGACATTCGGCCTTTTAGCTTCGGTCACTTCAGAGGGTCACTCCGCAGGCAGAGCGGCTACGCGAGCGCGCGGTTCCGACTGCTGTCCGCGCGGCTTGCCGAGCTTCATCAGGAAGTCCCAGCCCATGATGAGTGCCCCGGCCGAGAAGACGACATCGCCCGGAAGGCGCATCCACTGCCAGAAGCGAGTCTGGTCGTAAAAGGCCTGGCTGCGGGCCCAAGCGAGGCCGTGCTCGTAAACGGCGTTGAGCTGCGGCCAGCCGATCGGGAAGAAGTGGAGAAAGATCCACATCAGCAGGCCGAGATTGTAGCACCAGAAGGCGATGCGGCCTGGCCCCTCGTTGAACTCGACATCCGGGCCCGCGCGGTAGCGAAGGCAAAAGTAGATAAGACCAAGAGCAAGGAGACCGAACGCGCCGAACAGCGACGTATGTGCGTGGTTTAGCGTCAGGAACGTGCCGTGCTCGTAGTAATTGACGAGCGGCGCGTTGAGGGTGCCACCCCCGAAGACGCCGGCACCCACGAAATTCCAGAACGCCGAGCCGATGATGTAGAGATAGGCCAACCCGTAATCGAAGGCGGCGCCGGCGCCCTTTATTAGACGATGCTGCGTGATCGCCTCGAGGATTAGCAGCACCAGCGGGAGAACCTCAATGAACGAGAACATCGTTCCCAAGGGCACCCACATGCTCGGTCCACCGGCCCAGTACAGGTGATGGCCAGTACCGAGCACGCCGCCCATGAAGATGAGGATGAGTTCGAGGTACACCGACCGTTCGGCGAGCTTCCTTGAAACGAGGCCGAGCGACATCAGCAGGTAGGCGCTCATTGCGACGGCGAAAAATTCGAACGACTGTTCGACCCAGAGGTGCACCACCCACCAGCGCCAGAAGTCCGTCAGCGTGAAGCTCTTCTCAATCCCAGTCAGCGGGATCATGCCAAACACATAGAGGATCGCGACGTTGATGGTGGCAGCCCAGATCAAGTGCTCGAGGCGAATCCGCCCGCTCCAGAACTGCCGGGTTGCTTCGATGAGCGTGTCCTTGGTGGGCCACAGCGCGCGGAACATGAGTCCGCTCCAGCTCAACAGCGCGACGAAGAATAGGATTTGCCAGAAGCGACCGAGCTGAATGTAGGATAGTCCCTGGTTCCCGAACCAGAACCACCCTTTGTCGATCACGCCCTGAATGCCGAGATAGTTGCCGGTGAGCGCCGCTGCGACGACGAACAGCGAGACCCAGAACAGCAGGTCGACGAGGAAGCCTTGTCCTTTTGCCTCACGCCCGCCGGCAATTGCCGGAGCAATGAACAGGCCGCTCGCGATCCACCCGAGTCCAATCCAGATAATCGGAGCCTGGAGGTGGAAGCTCCTGAGGAAATTGTACGGAAGAATGTAATTGAGCTGGATTCCGTAAAATGTCTCCCGGTCATAATAGGAGTGAGCCATGATTGCGCCCGCACCTTGCGAGGCGAGGAACACCAGCGCCACGACCAGGAAGTACTTACCTGTCTTGATCTGGCTGGGCGTCAGCGCGCGATATGCGGCGAGGCCCCGTTCCATTGGCTCATCGTCGGGGTGATCGAGGTAGGCTCGATAGAGCCACAGCACGAACCCCATTGCGAAAAACGTGAAGCAGAAGCTGATCCAGGTCCACTGGAAGGTGTTGGTTGTCGGCGTGTTGCCGACACTCGGCTCGAACGGCCAGTTCTCCGTCCACGACGTATTCGGATGACCTGGACGTCTGGCGACGGTTGTGATCGCCGAATAGATGATGAAATCCGCGGTCTGCTGTCGAAGCGCTGGATTGAGGCTCTTTGCTGGAACCCAGCCCGCCGAGAGATTTGACGTGTTGAGCTTGGTCGAAAGCTCGCCCTGCAGCTGGCGGACGGCCTCCGCGACCGCCTTCGGCAAAACGACCCTCTTTTGCGTGAGGTCGATCCCCTGGAGCTGCTTTTGCATCTGTGCGGTAGCAACTGCATCGGCCAGTGCGTCACCTGTCGAGGTAGCTTCCGGCGTCGTCGCTGCAGGCGGCGTACCGGCCGGCCCCGTTGTTGCGAGCGACGTGTTCGCGGGGGCCGGGGTGTTCGGCGGCGTGCTCGCAGAGTTGGTGAGACTTTGCTTGGTGAGCACGCCAAGGCGCGCAAGCGTTGAAGCTGTGTAATCCTCCCCGAAGTACGACCCCATGCCGTAGATGCTGCCGTAGTCCATGAGGTCTGCTTTCTGGAAACCACCTTTTCCGGCCGCAATATCATCAGCGGTCATGATCACGGCGCCCGAGCTGTCGCTGAACGCCTGGGGATGCGGTGGCGCTTTTTCGTAGGTCAGGACCGTGGCCCACGCCATCAGCGCAAAGCAAATGATCGCCACAACCAGCAAGATCCACTTCAAGATGTTGCTGATAGGATCGCTTATCGGTTGGCTAAGCGCTTGCTCCTGCACCTGTTGGCTCCCCTCTTACAGACAACGCGACCCTTACTTTGGTTAAACGACGCCATCGCGACGAATCAAGACGTCGAGTTCAGCTGAACGCCGCGATGCTTACCACAGCAATTCCAAAGCACAGAATGAGAAACGGCAGAAGAAGCACGAGGACTGTAGCCTCGCGGGCTGTCGAGTGCCCCGTTGCAGTCTGGATTCCGCGCGTACGGAATTCAAACCAACTGAGTGCTTTCTTAGTGCTCTTATCTCCAGCAACAGCGGGGAAAATCGTCGGAATGGCAAAGAATGCTGCGATGAACGCCAAGATGACGCCAACGACGACCTCCATGTGGCCACCGCGAAAGGCGAGCCCGAGCACGGCAATGAAGCCGGTGAACATCGAGATCATTGCTACGTAAATGCCTGTGGGAAGTTCGAAGCTCTGATCCATGCAAGCGCGTTCCCGAGGAGCGGCGACAACCTCGCCGCGTGCGAACAATTGTTCTTTTGTTTGACGATCAGCCATTCATCTAACTCCACTTGAAGTGCGTCAGACGCTTGAAATGACGAGCGCTTGCTCAACGCCTTATCCGTAATATTCCGGACTTTGCTTTGCTGCGGACCGCGACGAAAAATAGAAGATTGTGCGCGACGATCCGCCTCTGCATTCTCTAGCTGAACGATCGTCCGCTTGCGATTTGGTGCATCGCCGCCGGCATGGCCGCAAAGGGCGCATAGCAGCCGGGAAATCTACCTCTGACGCGCCGCCATCTCGCCGTCAGACTCAGAGATTTGCCCCGCAGGTCAGGGTAAATGTGTATTCACATATTCTCCGAAGTCCGGTTCATTAGCTTAAATCGCTGTTTTTAGACGCTCTTCGGCGCGTTAACGGCCTCGCATCGGGAATTGCACCACCTTGCCGTCGGGCTCGCACGTCAGCAGATCGGCAACCAATCGCGCTAGATCGGCGTAACGGAACGGCTTTGCCAATCTCGGCACCGATTCGGCCGGCCCCTCGGCCACGTTCGAATACCCTGTGATTAACATGTGCTTCATCGCGGGCGCCAGCGGACCTGCGAGCTCCATGAGCTCGGCACCATTCATTCCGGGCATCAAATAGTCAGTGATCATAAGGTCGGGCGGCTGTCGACTGCGCAGCAAGCGCAGGGCTTCGGCCGCCGAATTCGCTTCTACGAGCGTGTAACCGAGATCACTCAGCATTTCGGCGGTGGCCATCCGGACCAGCTCCTCGTCGTCGACAAGAAGGATCGTTGCTTGGCGCGGAGCACGCACCGGCGCGCCGGATTCGAGCTCCTCGACCGCCGCTGCTTCTGCTGCCAGCGGGAGCCAAATCTCGGCTGCGGTGCCTTCCCCAGGGCTGCTCGTCAGGTTGAGCACGCCGCCGAGCTGCGCTGCGAGGCCGTGCACCATAGAAAGCCCGAGGCCTGTGCCTTTACCGAGGCCCTTGGTCGAAAAGAAGGGCTCGATCGCGCGGGCGAGCGTTTGCTCGTCCATTCCAATGCCGGTATCGCGTACCGTGATCCGGACATAGTCGCCCGAAGGCAATTCACCGCCGCCCGATGAAGAGACCGCATCAGCCTCGATGGACAGCTTGCCCCCGCGCGGCATCGCGTCGCGGGCGTTGATCGCAAGATTGAGCACGGCGAGTTCTAGCTGACTCGGGTCGACCCGCGCCGGCGGAAGCTCCGGCGGGTGGTCGATTTCGACCTCGATCGCTGGGTCGATCGAGCGGCGGATGAGGTCCTTCATCCCGTCGAGCAAAATCCCGACATTGACCGGCCGCACGCGCAAGTCCTGTCGCCTCGCAAAGGCAAGGAGCCGCTGCACCAGCGTCGCCGCGCGGCTCGCCGCCTGCAAGGCCGCGTCGATCAGCCGCTGCGAAGGGTCGGCCGGCGACAACCGCCGGCGTAGCAGGTCGAGATTGCCGATCACCGGCGTGAGCAGGTTATTAAAATCGTGCGCAACACCGCCGGTCAACTGGCCGAGCGTCTCCAGCTTCTGGGCCTGGTGAAGCTTGGCGAGCGCAAGCTCATGCTCGCGGGTCCGTTCGGCAACGCGGATTTCGAGCGTTTCATTGGCGGTGCGCAGCCGCTCCTCGCTTTGCTGAAGTTCCTCGAGCCGCGCACGCGCATCATATTGGCGGAGCCGTGCCCGAAGCGCAGCGCGCGCGAGGCTGACGAGCGTCGTCGGATGAAACGGCCGCTCGAGGAAGGTGACATTGCCGAGCGCGTCCAGCAGCCTGCCGGCTTCCGGGTTCCGCTCCAGGCCTCCGCCCTTGTGCGTCAGCAGGACGAACGGGAGATCGGACCATTCGGGCTGGTCGTCGATCCAAGCGCAAAGCCTCCGCAGGTCCCTGCCGACCAAAGCCTCTTCGGTGACGAGCACGAACCCGACGCCGTTCGACAACTCGCTCGCGAGGCAATCTAGGTCCGGACAAATGACCGAACCGATATCCGCCTCGCGTAGCATTCCGGCGGCAACGCCTGCGTCGCGGCCGACCGGCGCCAGGATCAACGCCGTGGTGGATCGCTCGGCGTTTGTCACGTTCGTCCGAATTCCATGAGCGATTGCTCGACGCCGATCATCTCGGGAACCCCGCGAAGCACCCCTTGGAAGTTCATCAGCGGCGGCCCGAGCGCGATCCCACCCTTTCCGATGCAATATTCGCGGATCGTGTCTTCGTGCGCGCTAGTGCGCTTCTTAATCACGGAGATCGCGCGTCGGACCCGGCCCATCGCCTCGAAATAGCGGAGCAGGATCACGGTGTCGGCAAGATAGGTGACGTCGACCGGCGCGCGCATATCGCCGACGAGCCCGTGCTGGGCGACCGTCAGGAAAGTCGTCGCGCCCTGTCGGTTCAGGAACTGCAGCAGTTCGTGCATGTGGAGGATCAGCTGCTTTTCCTCCGGCATCGCGGCTTGGTAGCCGTTGAGGCTGTCGATTACGACCGTCCGCGCCGAATGCTCCTCGACGCAGCTCCTGACCCGCTGCGCGAATTCGCCCGGTGCAAGCTCGGCGGCGTCGACCTGCTCGATAATCAGACGACCGGTATCGCGCAGCGCCTCGAGGTCCAAACCCAGGCCCTTCGCCCGCTGGAACAACAGTCCCATCTCCTCATCGAAGATGAACATGGCCGCGTTTTCGCCGCGCTCTATCGACTGCACCGCAAAGCTCAGCGTCAGCAGCGTCTTGCCGGTGCCGGCCGGGCCCAGAACGAGCGTGCTCGATCCGCGCTCGATTCCGCCGCCAAGTAGCTGGTTCAGCTCGGCTGAGTTGCTCGGCAGCGCTTCACGTTCGAAGTCGCGCTTATGTTCCGCGGAAACCAGGCGCGGGAAGACCGTCACGCCGCCGGTCTTGATGATCATGTCATGGTAGCCGCCGCGGAAGCTCTGGCCGCGATATTTGATGACCCGCAGCCGCCGGCGGTCGGCTCCATAGTCAGGGGCCAGCTCCTCGAGCCGGATCACCCCATGAGCTACGCTGTGCACCGTCTTGTCGTGGGTTTCGCTGGTGAGATCGTCGAGCATCACGACGGTCGCGCCGTTGCGCGCGAAATAATGCTTCAGCGCCAGCACCTGCCGCCGATAGCGGAGCGAGCTTTGCGCGAGCAGCCGGATTTCCGAGAGGCTGTCGACGATGATTCGGCGCGGGTTGTACTTCTCGATCGCTTCGAAGATGCGCTTGGTGGTCTCGCCGAGTTCAAGGTCGGAGGAGTAGAGCAGGCTCTGCTGCTGCTCTTCGTCGAGCAGGCTTTCCGGGGGCACGAGTTCGTACACTGAAACCGGGTCGGCGAACTCCCATCCGTGCGAAGCGGCGCTCTCCCGAAGCTCCTCTTCCGTCTCCGAAAGGGTGATGTAGAGGCCCATCTCACCCTCTTTTGCGCCGGCAAGCAGGAATTGCGTCGCGATGGTCGTCTTACCGGTCCCCGGACTTCCCTCGATTAAATAGACCCGCCCGCGGTGCAGCCCGCCGGCGAGGATCTCGTCGAGCCCTTCTACGCCGGTTTCTGCCTTGCCAGGTTTGTCGCCTCTTGAATCCATGGGGTTCTTATTTCCCGAAAAACTGCTGTCTGGTCAGGGGCAACGTCGACGGGATGAAACAGTTGCGACATGACCGGTCGCGCTTTGCGGCGACCTCGCATTTAGACCGCTAATGTCCGCAATCGGTGGAAAGTGGACGTAGTTCAGCGAGGTTGTTGGCGAGCAAGTTCATCCACGGCGGCAACAACTGTGTCCGGCCGTTCGAGGTGAATATAATGCCCCGTACCTGACACCACGCGGCTCACCCCTCGCGTAGAGTGCGCAGCAAGGTCGCGGTGGAAGGTCATCCATAAGCCCTGAGCCGCGCTTCGTGCTTCCGCGGGCATGTGCTCGTTCAATCTGAACTGCTCGCTCGTGAGAACGATCAGGGGCATGTGCCCCAGATCCGTTCCGGCTCGCTGCAACTCAGCATCGTTGGTGCCGTCAGCATCGGCCTGCATCTCAGCCGCTTCGGTGAGGTAATGGACACGTGCCGCAGATCGCAGCCGAGATGCGATTGCGGCCGGAGCATCATCAGGGATCGACGGTTCGCATGGACCGCTCAGCTCTTTGACTGTGGCGCAGGAACGGTCATGATCAATGCCCTGAGCGAGCATTTTGCTGGCGCGAGGTAGGACTCTCTCGATCCTGCTCATCTGGCCTTCCACAGGAGGGTCGACGAGCACCATACCCATCACATTGGCGGGGTGCTTGCGCGCATATACTCGAGCAACCATGCCGCCGAAGGAATGGCTGACCAGTACGTAGGGCGGCTTAAGGTGAGCACTCGTCGTGAGCTTCTCCAGGTCAGCGACAATGCCGTCGAGATCGCGGTGCTTCAAATCCGGTGGACTGAGGCCCAGACCGGCTCGATCGTAGGCACACACCCGGTAGTGCTGGGCCAAGGTCGGCTGGACCTTACGCCAGACGGTCATTCCGTCGCCGGTGCCGCTCTCGAGGATGATTGTCGGCCAACCTCTGCCCTCACAAAGCAAGTTCAGCGTCTGGCCGGTGCCAATCGACACTTGGTGCGCATGTTGTGCGTAGTCAGCCCACCAGCTCGTTGCAGCTGCGACAGGAACGGGCGCTGCAAGCAAAAGTGCAGAAGCTATCGCGTGCATTCGCGCTTGTTAGCATCTTTGCCGCTGCGTCCGGAATGGGTGAAAGCGGACGCTACGCGGGTGCGCCGGCGTTCGTCCGAAAACGACATTTGACCGAGGTCAACTCTGCAATGTGCTAGGGCCTATAGCAGGAGGTAAACGTTGGCCGAGTTCACCCTTCCCAAGAACAGCAAGATCACTCGCGGGCGCGATTGGAAGCCCGAAGAAGGCAAGCGGCTCAAGACCTTCAAGATCTACCGCTACAACCCCGACAGCGGCGCCAACCCTCGTTACGACAAGTACACGATAGACCTCGACAAGTGCGGTCCGATGGCCCTCGACGCGCTGATCAAGATCAAGAACGAGATCGACCCCACTTTGACCTTCCGCCGCTCGTGCCGCGAAGGCATCTGCGGCTCCTGCGCGATGAACATGGAAGGCACCAACGGCCTAGCCTGCACAACCGCGATTGAGGATTTGAGGGGAGAGGTCCGGATCACCCCGCTGCCGCACATGGAGGTGGTCAAGGATCTCGTCCCCGACTTGACTCATGCCTATGCGCAATATGCTCTGATCCAGCCTTGGCTGAAGACCGTGAGCCCCGCCCCGTCTCGGGAGCGGCTGCAGTCGCCTGAGGACCGCACCAAGCTCGATGGGCTCTACGAGTGCATCCTCTGCTTCTGTTGCTCCGCCGGCTGTCCAAGCTACTGGTGGAACTCCGACCGCTATCTTGGGCCAGCGATCCTGCTTCAGGCCTACCGCTGGATAGCAGACAGCCGCGACGAGGCAACTGGGGAGCGGCTCGACCAGCTCGAGGATCCATTCCGGCTCTACCGCTGTCACACGATCATGAATTGCTCCAACGTGTGTCCGAAGGGCCTGAGCCCGGCGAAAGCGATCGCAGAGGAGAAGAAGCTCATTGCACAACGCGATTTGTAGGGCCGACTACGGGAACATCCCTATTCTGCCGCTACGCTTTCACCGTTATTGCGAATCTATCGCAACAAGTGGAGGGCAGAATGCGGTCGGGTTGCGCAACAACGAGAAAATGCGATGGGCTGGACGTGGCAGCACTCTGGCCTTCTTGCGCGACGACATGGGGCGTTCCCATCCCCGAAATTGCGCGTGACGAAGGAGAAGGGCCCGAGCAGAACGCCGAGGAGACAAATGAACGTGGAATATGGTGAGGCAATCAGCCCCGGAGCGAAAGATCGAGCCTTCGAAATTGGCCGCCGCAAGCTATCTTCAGGGCGCAGCGACATTCGCGTCATTGCGACCGAGGCTGTTTCTGAGGCCTATTGCGTCTGCGTGGTCGAAGGTGAAGATGCTGCCGAAGGGCACCTTTCTCCCATTCACGCAAACCTCATCGATGATGCTGAGAGGCACCTGTCCGAGTGGGCTATAAAAAAGGAGGCTGGGTGATGGCGCTTCACCACCTTGGGCCCGCAGAAAAATTACACCTTCCGTCGAGCTTTGCCGATCGCAACGGGCGAGCGGTTGCGCTCGTGAAGACCGACATGTTTGAAGCAGCGCAGCTGGCGCTTGCGGCTGGTACTTCAATCGCCCGACATTCGGTTCCTGGCTATGCCACGATTCAGTGCCTCGAGGGCACAGTCCTTCTGGAAACAGACGAGACGATTGAGCTCAGGTCCGGCGATTGGCTGTATCTGGATCGTGGTCAGGACCATTCTGTTCGGGCTGTCGACGACGCTTCGCTGCTGCTCACAATCCTATTTGAGTAATTCTAATAGAGTTGTCTCCTGGCGTCCGTTTTGGGTCGAAAGCGGACTCTAGGTCTCCGGACCGGATTGCCCGAGAGTGGCGTCGGAGATTATGTGGGTGGGATTGCTGTCGAACAACAAAAAGTATGATTCTTCAGTCTAGTCAGAGGACTACAAGGCGGACTCCGCGTCCGCCTAATTGCGCCAGTTGAACCGGCAGCTTCGGAGCTCTTTACCTCCGGACGAGCGTCGGGTGTCAGGTTCGACCGCTATGCGCCCTTCTCAGTCAGTTTCGGCCGTGTCCGTGATCGCCGTTAGCCGACGTTCGTTCAGCCCGGCGCTAACGTCCACTGTCGACCCAAAGCGGACATTCGCGCGAGTTTGTATTGGACGGCCCGCCATCACAGCTGTTGGTCGCCAAATGGATAACCGTGCGGACGGTAGCCAGGCAGACAGCCTCGATTGACGGCGAAACCACCCATTAGGTCGGGCAGAAATCGGACGCGATCGGGAAGAGATCGGGCAAAGATTCCTGGAAACTAGGTACTTTTGTGGCCGGTCCTGAGCGGGACCGTTTCGTCACGAGAGGATCATCGCCATGCGCCCGTCTCACGCCCTTCGACCCACCATCGCCGCTTCAATCATCGGCGCTGCATTTTGGACTGCGCAGCCTTGTTTTGCGACGACAATAGACGATCCTTCCGGTGACTTTCTCGGCACGTACATTGGGCAAGTCGGTCCGGATCTCGACATACTCCAATTCACCGCAGAGATTCACGGCGGTGATCTGCTTCTCCAGGTGCTTCTGAGCGGAGCGCCAGGTACCACCCCTCTTGCCAAGTACAACATCGGCATTGACCGCGGCGCAGGTACCAACACCTTTCCCGCGGGTTTCAAGCCTGAGGCCTCGCTCGATGCAGCGATAAACGTCGTGCCCGGTACGCTCGTGGCTCAAGTATCGCTTTTTGAGAACGGGGCGGTCGTAACCACTACGCCACTACCTTCCGGCGCCTTCACGATTTCCGGAAACAGCTTTTCAGTCGCGGTTCCCCTTTCCATGTTGCCGAGCACCGGGTTTGCGCCACAGGATTACACGCTTTTCCTGTGGTCTCGCACCCAGCTTGCTGCCGGAGTGCCCGTCCAGTTCGGGATAGCCGATTTCGCACCCGACGAAGGTGCTCTCTCAATGGTGCCAGAAGCCTCGACCTGGGTCCTGATGCTGCTTGGCTTCGGAGTGATTGGTTTTGCGATCCCGCGCTCGGTAAAGGCTAGAAGTGCGCAGAGCATGCAGCAGGCAGCGCTCGGCATGGCAGAATTCCGTTCGGATTAGTGTACGCTTCCCGACTCATTTCGAACGGACACATCGGGAAGAGCTCGGACCCATATCGGTGGGGGAACGGCGGTTGAGGACTGCGTTTCACTGGCAGTTGAGTCTGTGCACCATCGTGATGGCGACAGCGTCGCAATCAACTCAGGCGTTGGCGGCTCGGGATCAGCAGGACCGCGAGGGCGCCGTTCAGATCGCTGCGCAACTCCCGAACCAAGAGCACTCTTCTCAGCAAATTGTGATCACGGGTTCGCGAATTCCGCGTCCGGACCTGACGGCCGTCAGCCCCGTCATGGTGATCAAGGGCGACGAGTTCAGGCTCGAAGGCGCGACCAACGCCGAAGAGCTTCTTAATCAGCTTCCGCAGGTAAACCCATCGCAAGGCGAGTTCTTTGGCGCTGGCGCGACAGGCGCCGCCACAGTGGATCTTCGCGGGCTCGGCGCCGTCCGCACGCTCGTGCTGGTCAATGGCCGTCGCTTGATGCTCGGTGATCCGCGCTATCCGGCGCCTGATGTAAACAGCATCCCGACATCGCTCATCCAGCGCGTCGATGTGCTGACCGGCGGCTCTGCCGCAGTGTACGGATCCGATGCGGTCGCCGGCGTGGTCAACTTCATCCTCGATACGAAGATCGACGGACTGAAATTCGAGGGTCAGATCGGCGCTTTCCAGCACGACAACCGCGATACGTTCGCACGGCGTCTTCTCGATCAGCGGCAGCTCTCATATCCGCGAGGCGGCGTCCTTGATGGCGAGCGCGACAATCTGTCGGTGGCATTCGGTCGCACTTTCTTCGACGATCGCGCACATGTTTCGATCTACGGCGGCTACCGCGGGCTTGCGGCAGTCAAGCTGGACCAGCGCGACTATGGCGCGTGTCCGATCACCGCGAAGATCGCCAATGGCGAGCCGACGTCGATCTTGGAATGTGGCGGACCGCTCGCTTCATATCCGGGCAACTTCTTCGATAATCTCGGCGACATATACCAGGTAACCTCCGACCGGACCTTCCTGCCCGGCGTGACTCGATTCAACTCCAGCCTCTGGAATCTCTACCAGCGGCCGGACAAGCGCTACACCGCCGGCGGCTTTGCCAATTTCGAGCTATCGAACGCGCTGCAGGCCTACGCCGAAGTAATGGCGATGAAGGACCGGTCGACATGGCAAATCGGTCCCTCGGGAGACTTCCGGAACACGCAGACGATCAATTGCGACAATCCGCTGCTCTCGGCCCAACAACATTCGCTGATTTGCAGGACCGGCAATTTCGTCGGCGAAATCCCCGCCTTGGACGAGAATGGGAATCTCGTGGCGGTTCTCGGCTCGCCAACGCCATTCGTCGATCCGGTGACGGGCGCGACGTACTCGCGCGCCTGGCTAATAGTCTCCCGTCGCGATAACGAAGGCGGACCGATCCAGGATGATCTTGAGCACAAGAGCATCCGGCTGCTCGGAGGCTTCAAGGGCGACCTCGGGCGCGGTGTCAGCTATGACGCAAGCTATTTGTTCGGCGACGTCACGCTGGATCGCCAATATCGCAACAACCTCTCGATCTCGCGCCTCGGCAAGGCGTTGGATGTCGTTTCCGATCCTTCAACGGGCCGGCCGATTTGCCGCTCGGTGCTGATCGCGCGGGAGCTGGGTGCTTCCGCCCCCGGAGCGGATACGAGCTGCGTACCCTGGGACATTTTCGCAATTGGACAGGTGACGCCTCAAGCTACTGCTTACCTGACGGTCCCTCCGTTCATGAGCGGGTCTTTCAAGCAGCAAGTCGCCAATTTGAATGCGACCGTCGATCTCGACCGGTGGGGAATAGGCAGTCCCTGGTCGAAAGAAGGTTCGGCGATCAACTTGGGGGCAGAATTTCGGGAGGATGTTCTCCAGTTTGAACCCGACGAATTCAGCCAGGCTGGAGACATCGCGGGTTTCGGCGAACAGGTGTTCCCCATTCGAGGCTCGATCGACACGAAGGAGGTTTTCGCAGAGGCCCGGATTCCGCTGATAACCGACAAGCTGGTGAAGCGCCTGGCATTCGAAGGCGCGTTTCGTCTCTCCTGGTACGACAATCGGCGCAGCCGTTTCTCCAGCAGCACCTACAAGTTTGCGCTTGATCTGACGCCGATCAGCGGGCTTCGGTTCCGGGCCGGCCAGCAGCGGGCGATACGCGCGCCGAACGTCCTAGAACTTTTCGAACCGATCGAGTCCGAGACATTCAGTCGCGATCCGTGCGCAGGTGTCAGCCCCACGGCATCAAAGACGCAGTGTGCGCTCGCCGGAGTCACAGCCGCACAATATGGGCATGTCGGCAAAGTCGATCCCACCATTGGCTACAACGCGGTCATCGGCGGAAACGAGGATCTACAGCCCGAGATCGCCATCACCCGCTCAATCGGCATCGTGCTCCAACCCCGCGGACTTCGCCGATTCAACGCCACGATCGACTGGTGGGACATCAAGCTGAGCGGGGCCGTCTCGAATATCGGGGCTCAAGCAGTCGTCGACAGCTGCATTGTCAGCGGAGACCCGATTTTTTGTAGCAGAATCCACCGCGACCCAAACGGCTCGCTCTCGCTCGGCAACGGCTACGTCGACGATCGCCAAACGAATCTCGGTGGCTTTAAGGTGCGAGGCATCGACTCGAGCACGGACTATTCGGTGCCGGTCGGACGCCACGGCCAGTTGAATCTTCAATTTCGCGGCAGCTATTTGTTGCGCTGGATCGTCGACAATGGCGGCCGTTCCCCGCCTTACGATTGTGCTGGCCTGTTCGGCGATCCTTGCGGAATGCACCCGCGCTGGAAACATATCGCTCGAGCCACTTGGAACACGCCTCGCGCTGTTTCCTTCTCGCTTCAGTGGCGGCGCGTCGGTGAAGTGAAGCTCGCGGCGCTCAATCCTCAGTTCAACATGAGCGACAACATCAGCCCGGCAAATACGAAGCTGCAGCCGCAGGACTATCTCGATTTCGCTACGCTCTTCAGGGCGCGCAAAGGATTGGAATTGAGGTTCGGGGTCAACAACCTGCTCGACCGCCAACCGCCGCTTATCGTCGGCAATACGGCCGCTGGCAGTTCGCTGTTCAACAACAATACCTATCCCGAATGGTTCGACACACTCGGCCGCTACGTTTTCGCCAGCGTGGCAGTCGCTCTCAAACCCTAGTGCTCCAGGGCGTCCTGCAATTCCTGGGTGCACTCGCTTCGTCTTGCCGCATCGGTGCAAAAGTCGGGGCGCTTGCCCGTCTCGCGCCAATATTTGATCAGGCCCATGCGCGAGGCCAAGCCGACGAATGCCGGATCCTGCCGCAGATTTCGAGCGATCGGCGCAAATAGGAACCTTGGTTGCAATTGTTGATGATCGAGCACCGAATTTGCCGTCTCGAATGACTGTTTCGCCAACCCCAGTCCGGTCAGCATGAGGATTTCATTCTCGCGGGTAAGCTTTCCCCAATCGGCTGCCTCATGGATGCGTTGGATGGTCGCCGGGCTCACCTGTGATGGATGCACGGCCTTGGCTTCGACGAACGCTCGCCAAGCTGCGGCGCCATTGTCGCCGGCAGGATCCTGCGCTCCCAGGCGATTGATAATTTCTAGGGCGTCGGCTGGATCCTCGTAAAAGGCGGCGATGTAAAGTTGCGCGTCCTTCACGGTCGGATGGTTGGGCCAGCGCGAAATCGCCTTCTCCAGCGCCTCCCTTGCGGCCGGCAAGTTCCCCATATTTGCATAATCCAGTGCAAGTCTCACCATCTTAAACGGAGACCACTGGTCTTTGGCCTGTGCGACCAGCTGGTAGGACAGCGCTTCGCGCTGACGTCCGACACTCTCCAAGATTAGACCCTCATATTGGTAGAGCGCGCCCAGCGGTTCCTTCGGATGTCGCGCGAATTTAATGCCGCGGAGCAAAATCGTTTCGCTATTGCGAAGGTCGTGGGGCGGCAGTCCTGACAAAACCGCATAGGCGCCGGCATCTTGGGGATCGAGCTGGAGGGTTAGGTTTGCCTCCCGGCGGGCCGCGTCAGCCATTGCTTGGGCCCGATCAGAGGAGTCGGCTTCTTCCCATGCTTGAGCATAAGCGGCGGCCAGCACGGAATGACCGAACGGAAAGTCAGGATGTCGCGAAACCACGCTCTGTGCTCGGTCGATCATCTGGGCCCACGCGCCAGGTTGTGGGTCGCGGATCATGTCGGTGGTTTGAAGCAATGCCGACAAGGCGGCATTGTCGGTGAGAGGCGGGGTCGCCGTGCGCGCGAAGATGGCGCCGTCGACAATGTCGGCGACGCGCGCAGCAACCTCAAGCGGAAAGTCCGATGTTCGCCCGTCGTCCCTCTTGAACTCATTCGACCACAATGCTGCGCGCGTTCTGCCGTCTTCGATTCGAACATTCGCGCTCATGCTGTGACCGTCGTCGTGCAGTATTCCGGTTACGATCAGGCCCGGCGCGCTCGTTTTCGCTGCGCCATTGCTGGCCTGCTCTCCCGCGAGCATGGCTTCGACCTGGCTGTCGCCAAGCGCGTTGACAACTTCGTTGGGAATTCGGCGCGTCATCGAACGCGTGTTTTCGGAATCGTTCAATGCCTCGAACGGCTGGACAGTGACTCGAATAGGCCGGTGGTCATCAGCTGATTGGCTGTGGACCACCCAGATACCAGCAGCGACGATGAGCAGCATCACGACCGGAACTGTAACGATCAGGCTGCGAATACGAGAACGGCGACCGTCCGGTGACGATGCAGCTGCACCGTCATTCGCACTTTCACTCGATGTGAGGCGATAGCCGACCCCGGGGATTGTTTCGATTGCGTAGGGCGCTTCCGGATAGCGCGCCGCGAGCTTGCGCAGCTGGCTGATGCAACGGACGATCGCGTCGTCGGTGACCGAAAGCCCACGCCAACAGCGCATCACGAGATCGTTTTGCGAAACGACCGAACCGCGCGCCTGGGCGAGCGCGACCAGGACTTGCATCACCCGCCGTTGCAGCGTTTCGGAAACGCCGTTCCATTCGACTTCGCACATGGCGGGCCGAACACCTAAGGATCCGAGAACGAAATCCGGCTCCCGCGCCAAATCGATGCTGTGCGCCAACGTGGAGTCCGGTGTCGACTCGTCCATTCGGCCCCCACCAAGCGTCCCCGAGCAGCCGTTCATAACATGACGCGACGCGGGGAAGAACTGTCTCGATGTCGGGCATAGCTCGGCGAAGTCGGCAAGAGATCGCCCAGGATCGGGAAGAGATCGGGCAGTGGATTTTCAGTACCTTGGGTAAGCTTCGCGGCAGATTCTTTCGAGGATCGTCCTCGTTTGAAGGGAGACCGCCATGTCGTGCCAGCTTCGACGCCTTGGGAGGCACATTCTATTCACGAGCACGGTGCTTCTGCCGCTGTTCGCACTGTCGGCCTGCGGAGGTGGTGGAACCTCGCAAGTCGCCAGCATCCCGCCGCCCCCTCCCACACCAACGCCGACGCCCACCCCCGCACCCGGCGTGAATCTTCCGGCCGGAACTGTGAGCTACAATTATCCGTCGACGGAACCCGTACACATCAAATTATCGTGGCTGGACTCGCCGGCAACGCGCGCAGCGACCGCCGACCTCCTCGGGAGGTTTACGATCAACGCAGGCACCGGCAATCCGGCCGATTGGACTTATCGCGGCACCGCACCCGGTGAGTTCACAATGACTATTAGCCCGCCGACGGACCATGGGTTGGATTACACGTTGAATACGCCGGCCGGCTTCTTGCCGGGAGGCCGGAACGCGTCGACGGTCGCAAGTCCTCAAATCTCGTGGGATATCAACTCCACTGTCGCGTACCGGTACACAAACATTTACGGCGACACACCCCAATATCTTGGTCAGCGATTGGCAGGCGAAAACGCCCTCGGCACGCAGTTATTTTCCTACGACTATAAGCGGGGCGAATGGGGCTTCCGCCAGCCGTTCGACAGTGGCAGCAGCCTGGTCACCACCATCGATTACGACGTCGGTTATTCATACGTCGCGATGGGCGAGTGGACGTGGCGTGTCGTGGATATGAATGGAACGACGGCGCCGGGAACCCAGTCTGGGCAGTTGCTATTCGTGAACGGCGACCGCACGCCACCTTCAGGCATTCCGGTCTCAGGTACGGCAACTTACGATGCGCGCACCTTACAAATGCTATCGACGACCGGAGCCGTCGGAATTCCGTTCACCCTAACCGCTGAATTCGGCCAGCGCACGATTTCTACGCAAATCGACCAGAATTTCCAGAATTATGGCAGCGGCGATGGCGATCCAATCCAGGGAATACACGTCGCCGGGAGCGCGCCGTTCAGCAACGGCGGAAGCTTCGACATCCCGCTCTCCGGGACCGTTAACTACAGCTATGCAAATGCGACGGTGATGCCTCCAAGCGAAGCGGCGACGGGTGACATGAACGGGGCCTTCTTCGGCCCGAACGCCGAACAGGTCGGCGGGACGTTTGCCCTTCAAAGAGCGGGAGATAAGCTGCCGCTTTACCAAGACGCATTCGTTGGCCAGCAGCACCACTGACCCGGTGCGCCAATGCGATTGCCATCGACGGCAGCGGTACTGCTCGCGCTCGCGATCTGGTGCGGCTCCGCGACAGGGGTGCGAGCACAGTCCCCCGATTTTGACCCCGCGATCGAGCGCATGTTCCTCGATGGAATGTCAGCCTTTGCGGCGCACGACTATCGTCACGCCGAGGCCATATTCCGGAAGATAGTTGACCGTGATCCGAGCCTCTTGCGGGTGCGCCTGGAGCTCGCCCGCACATTGTTCATGGAGAAGAGGGACGAGGAGGCGGATTATCATTTCCGTCTCGCCGCCGCGGCAAATCCGACTGCAACGGTGGCGCGGAACATTGTCCGGTTCCGGCAGGCGATCCGAGCGCGGCGGTCGTGGCGGTTCGACTTCGACGTCGGCTTCGCGCCCGACAGCAACATCAATTCGGCGACCGACAAGCAAAGCGTTGACATCTACGGACTGCCTTTCCGGCTCAATCCCAGCGCTCGAGCGCGGTCAGGCACGGGAGTCTTTGCCGGCGGCGATGCGTCGATCCGGCTGAACCGCTTCGGAAAGGTTCCGATCTACCTCGGCGCTTTCGGACGCTGGACGCGTTACGGCGACGAGCGTTTCAACGACGCTTACGCGGGAGGAGAAGCGGGGCCGGAATTCCGCCTCGCCGGAGGGCGCCTGCGAACCACGGCCAGCGCGCTTAAGCGCTGGTATGGCCAAAGGCCGCTGGTCACCAGCGTCGGGACGCATCTCGATTACGAGAAGCTCATCGGCGTCAAGTGGACCGTCGGCGGATCGCTCTTTGTCCGGCACAATGATTATGCCCGGCGGCGCGACGTCGACGGTTGGGACGCCGAGGCGCGAGTTTCGGTCAATCGGCCGCTAGGAGCCACGACTCTCACCTTCGGTTATGCAGGCGCGGAGCGCAATTCGGCGAATGACCCGGGCCAGGCCTTTTGGCGCTTGGAAGCGGGGGTCGGCATGTTGAAAGAGATCGCCTGGGGACTTCGGCCCCAGGTCACGCTGGATGTTGCCCGACAGGTCGGTGACGAGTTGCTCGCGCCCTTCGGCAAGACGCGGCGCGACTGGTTGCTGCAAGGGTCATTCAGCATTTACAAACGCGACTGGAATGTCGCCGGCTTCGCGCCTTCGCTGAGTCTGACCGTCACTCGAAACAGCTCGACTGTGTCGCTTTATCACGAGCGTCGGATTCGTGGCGAGATTCTTCTGAGAAAGGCATTTTAACGCATTTGCGTTTGTCCGTTTTCCACCCATGGCGGACACTAGGAAGTTGTTCCTAGTCTCGCTCGTATCCTCCCCTGCCCAAGAAATGGTTTGTTTCACCGTCGTTTTCCATGGTTTTTTCATGGGCGACGACTGCGCGCCTGCTAAGTCATTGATTTTATGGTGGGCGCGGTAGGGTTTGAACCTACGACCCCACCCGTGTGAAGGGTGTGCTCTACCGCTGAGCTACGCGCCCACATGTTTGTGGAAGGCCGCGGATATAGTGCAGCCGAGCGGCGTGTCCAGCTACTGAACTGCGTCCTTAAGGACTTTGCCGGGTCGGAACTTCGGCTGCGAGCTGGCCTTGATCTGCATCGGCTCGCCCGTCCGCGGGTTTCGGCCTGTCGATGCCTTCCGGCGAGTGACGGAGAAATTGCCGAAGCCGACGAGGCGGACTTCGTCGCCGCGTTTCAGCGTCGAGGTAATTACCTCGAGCATCGTTTCCACGGCGCGCATCGCATCATTGCGGCTCAACCCCGAGCGGTCGGCGACATGACCGATCAGTTCCTGCTTGTTCATGCCCCAGCTCTCCCTCACCGGCTGCAAGACTCGCACGCTCGGAGCATCGGCCTTTAAGGCAAGACTTAGGCCTTAAGTCCAGTAGCTGAAACCACCATAATTTCGTTTCATCGCGGGACGGGCCATCTGACTCTGGGAACGGCGCTCCTGGTGATTATATGCGAATGCACGCGAATCAGCGCGAGGAGCACAGCCATGACGAACGACGCACCGGAACAACAGCCGGGAATGTCTGGCGATTTCGTGGGCAGGATCGAGACCGAGCTGCTCCACACGCGAAAGGTGCTCATTTTCGGCGACATCCATGACCGCCTCGCCCGCGATGTTTGCTCGCGCCTGCTGCTGCTCGCCGACCGCGACGCGACTGCACCGATCGACATCTACATCAATTCGCCAGGTGGGCATGTCGAATCCGGCGACACGATCCACGACATGGTCCGGTTCATCCGCAACGATGTCCAGATCAACATGATCGGGACGGGCTGGGTCGCGAGCGCCGGCGCACACATCTTCCTTGCCGGCGCGAAGGACCGCCGCTTCTGCCTTCCGAATACCCGTTTCCTGCTTCACCAACCCGCCGGCGGCACGCGCGGCATGGCGGCCGATATCGAAATCGAAGCGCGCGAAATCCTGCGGATGCGCGAACGATTGGTACGCATCATCTCCGAGGAGACTGGGCAGCCCATCGATCGCATCAACAAAGACATCAACCGCAACCATTGGCTGACCGCCGAGGAGGCGATTGACTACGGTATGGTAACGAGCATCATCCGCGACCCGCGCGACATTCCACGAAGCTGAATAGCCCTGCTTAGTGGCGGACTGACGGTTCGCCAGCAGAGGTACCGGAAGAATGGACCGGCGGCTCCGGCGCATGCTCGTCGTCCTCGGTCCACTCGATCGCCTGCAGCGGAGCGACGAGGGCGCGCGCAAGCACCTGGTCGACATGATCAACGGGGATAATCTCGAGGCCCTCCTTCACGGACACCGGTAGCTCGGCGATATCCTTCTCGTTCTCTGCCGGAATCAAGACCGTCGTGATTCCTCCACGAAGCGCTGCGAGCAATTTCTCCTTGAGCCCGCCGATCGGAAGCACGCGGCCCCGCAGCGTGACCTCGCCCGTCATCGCGATGTCGCGCCGGACCGCGATCCCGCTCAGCGTCGAGATCATCGCCGTGACCATGCCGATGCCCGCCGACGGCCCATCCTTGGGCACCGCGCCTTCGGGCAAGTGGACGTGGATGTCCTTGCGAGCGAAGATCGACGGCTTGACGCCATAAGCCGGCGCCCTCGCCTTGACGAAGCTCATCGCGGCTTGGATCGATTCCTGCATCACCTCGCCGAGCTTGCCGGTCGTCTTGATCTGGCCCTTGCCCGGGACGGTGACCGCCTCGATCGTCAGCAACTCGCCGCCGACCTCGGTCCACGCGAGGCCGGTGACCGCGCCGATCTGGTCCTCTTCCTCGCCGATGCCGTAGCGGAACTTCCGGACTCCGAGGAAATCGCCAACATTGCCGGGTGTTAGCTCGATCTTCTCAGCCTTGTTTTCAAGGATCTGTCGAAGCGACTTGCGCGCGATCTTGGCCAGCTCGCGCTCGAGCGTACGGACGCCTGCTTCACGCGTGTAGTGGCGGATGATCGCCCGTAGCGCTTCGTCGGAGAAGCTGAGCTCGCCCTCCTTGAGCCCGTGGGCTTCGATCTGCTTCGGGATCAGGTGGCGCTTGGCGATCTCGACCTTTTCGTCCTCGGTGTAGCCCTCGAGCCTGATGATCTCCATTCGGTCCATCAGCGGCTGCGGCATGTCGAGCGAGTTCGCCGTCGTGACGAACATCACGTCGGAAAGGTCGTAGTCGAGCTCCAGATAGTGGTCCTGGAACTTGTTGTTCTGCTCGGGGTCAAGGACTTCGAGCAGCGCCGACGACGGGTCGCCGCGGAAATCCTGGCCGAGCTTGTCGATCTCATCAAGAAGGAAGAGCGGATTGGACGTCCCCGCCTTCTTGATGTTCGAAATGATCTTGCCTGGGAGCGACCCGATATAGGTGCGGCGGTGGCCACGGATCTCGGCCTCGTCGCGAACGCCGCCCAGCGACTGCCGGACGAACTCACGGCCCGTGGCGCGCGCGATCGAGCGGCCGAGCGACGTCTTGCCGACGCCCGGCGGGCCAACGAGGCAGAGGATGGGGCCCTTGAGCTTGTTGGTCCGGGCCTGGACCGCGAGATATTCGACGATTCGGTCCTTGACCTTCTCAAGCCCGTAATGGTCCTCGTCGAGGATCTGCTGTGCTTCGGCGATGTCCTTCTTGAGCTTGGACTTCTTGCCCCACGGCAAGCCAAGCAGGACGTCGAGATAATTACGCGCAACCGTCGCTTCCGCGGACATCGGCGCCATTGCCTTCAGCTTCTTGAGCTCTGCATTGGCGCGCGTCCGCGCTTCCTTCGACAGGCGTGTCTTGCGGATCTTTTCGGCGAGCTCGGCAAGCTCGTCGCCGCCCTCCTCGCTCTCGTTTCCGAGTTCGCGCTGGATCGCCTTCAGCTGCTCGTTCAGATAATATTCGCGCTGCGTCTTCTCCATCTGGCGCTTCACGCGGCTGCGGATCTTCTTCTCGACCTGGAGCACGCCGAGTTCGCCCTCCATGAAGGCGAAGACCATCTCGAGGCGTCGCGCAGGATTGAGCTCGCCGAGAAGCGCCTGCTTGTCGGCGACCTTGATCGACAGGTTTGACGCCACCGCGTCGGCGAGCACCGACGCTTCCTCGATTTCGCCGAGCTGGATCCCGGTCTCGGGCGGAAGGCGCTTGTTGAGCTTGGCGTAATTCTCGAACTGGTCGATAACCGAGCGCATCAGCGCCTGGCTTTCCGGGCCCGGAGCGCCTTCTTCCTCGACCTCCTCGATCTCGGCCGCGGCAAATCCGTCGCGGGGCACGATATCGACGAGCCTTGCGCGCTTCACGCCCTCCACGAGCACTCGGACGGTGCCGTCGGGAAGCTTCAACAGCTGCATTGCCGTCGCGATTACACCGAGGTCGTAGAGCGCGTCGCGGTCGGGATCGTCCTCGGCCGGATCGAGCTGGGCTACAAGGAACAGCTCCTTGTCGGCGGCCATGGCCGCCTCAAGCGCGGCGACCGACTTCTCGCGCCCGACGAACAAGGGCACGATGCGATGCGGGAAAACCACTATATCGCGAAGCGGCAGGATGGGGAGAAAGCGAGTCATGGGTCAGTATATGGGCTGCACCCCTCGCCCACGCAACAAAGGGCCAGGAGGTCCGGAACATTCGCCCGCTTTGAGCCGCTCTTAGGTCCAAACGAGCAAGGAGATCGCGATGGCCGACGACCGCGAAAAAATCAGCACTGGCCCGAACGAGGAGCCGATCAACGAAACGATCGCCGGGACCGGACCCGGAATAGCCGATGATGCGCTCTCCCCTGGGGAAGAGCTGCCACAGGCTCCAACCGATGAAGAAGTGGAGAAGATCGCCGAAAAGCTCGGTGCACCGACGGCAGAACGCGACACCCTTCCGCTGGAAGGTGAGTAATTCGAGTCGAACCGAAACGACTGATTCTGTAATCGTTCAGTTTCGTTCGTTATCATCGAGGGCGTGAACATTCGCTCTTCTCTGATTGCGCTTTGCGCATTGACGCTCCCTGTCGCAGCCCTTGCGCAGGTCAATTGGCCTGTGCCCGGACCCGTGCCACCGCCTCCGCCGCGTGCTGCTCCGCAGATGCAACGCCCCGCGGTCGAAGAGCCGTGGATGGCGCAGCAGATGCCGCAGGCGCCCGACGGGCAGCCATGGCAGTCGCCGGCAGCCCAAAGCAACAAGTCCGCGGCCATGGAGCCGATCGATCTGCCGCCTGCCATCGAGCAGGGCGTCGATATGATCTATATCGACGAGGACCTGGTTCCCAAGGCCGTTCACGACAACGGCCCGATGGCCGACATGATGAACGCGGCCTGGAGCGGTGCGCCCCTCGACATGTTCACCTCGGTGAATCCGATCTACACTGACCTTCGCCGTGGTCTCGTCAAATACCAGCAGCGCTGGGGAGACCTGCCGCAGCTTCCGATTCCATCCGGACCGACGCTCAAAGCGGGCATGACCGGCGACCGCGTGGCCGCACTTCGCACACGACTGGGACTGCAGGGCGGCGACAGCTACGATTCGGCGCTGGCCTCGGCAGTCAAGGAATTCCAGGAAGTCCATGGCCTCAAAGCCGATGGCATCGCCGGGGCCGGCACGGTCGAGGCGCTGAACCGCGGCGCCCAATATTATGAGCAGCTGATCATCATCAACATGGAGCGGGCGAAGCGCCTGCCCGCCCCAGAAGAACAGCGCAAATATGTGCTGGTCGACGCCGGCGATGCACGGCTGTCGATGTGGCAGAACGGCCGCAAGGTCGACGAGATGAAGGTTGTCGTCGGCAAGGCCGAGACGGCGACGCCGATGATGGCCGCCTACATCAAATATGCCGACGTGAATCCATACTGGAACGTGCCGCCCGAGCTGGAGCGGAACCTGATCGGCCCGCGCGTCCTGGCGCAGGGCATCAAATATTTGACCGACCGCGAATATCAGGTGCTGACGGATTACAGCGACGACGCGCAGCTGATCGACCCGGCGTCAGTCGATTGGCAGGCTGTGGTGGATGGACGCGAGGACGTTCGCCTTCGCCGCCTTCCCAGCCCCGCCAATTCGATGGGCATGATGAAGTTCATGTTGCCCAACTATTTCGGCATATATCTCCACGATTCGCCCGAGAAAGAGCATTTCACGAAGAACGAGCTGTGGATCAGCAACGGCTGCGTGCGGCTCGAAGACTATAAGCGTCTCGCGAAGTTCCTCTTCAACGGCGTTGTTCCGCAGGGCGAAAACCCGAAGGTCGAGGAGCACGTCAACCTTCCCAAGCCGATTCCGGTCTACATCACCTATCTGACGGTGCAGCCGACGGCAGACGGCGTGCAATTCCTCGAAGATCATTATGGCCGCGATGCCCATTTGATGCAGCGCTTCGGGACGCAGCTGATGGCGGCGGTACGCGGCCTCAAATAGGTGTGTTGACAGCCTAACACAGCTATCATAGTGCGGCGCCGATGTGGCTCGCACTGCCGATCAGCGTCGCCCAATATGCAGCCTTTGTGGCTTCGGGACTGGTCTTTTTCTATTTCCTTGTCCGTGCATTCTCACGGCGAGCGGCGGAATCCGGTTCCAAACGCGATCGACGCTCCCAGGCTGGAATCGTCGTCCAGACGTTCGGCATCGCCTTGGTGGGTTTTGGCCCTGTAAAACTGACTTTAGGCTCGCTTAGCGCCGCAGGATTGGCGGGAACGGCCGGAGTGCTCCTGCTGATGAGCGGCGCCATTGCGCTTTTTGCCACGAGCTCGCGTGAACTCGGGCGCAACTGGAGCCTGGTTGCGAGAACGCGCAGTGACCATGAGCTTGTCAGAACTGGGCCATATGCGCTCGTCCGCCATCCAATCTATCTCGGAATGCTGCTATTCGAGCTCGCGCTTGCGGTAGCGCTCGGCCACTGGCTGCAGCTGGTCGCGGCAATCCCACTGTTCCTGATTGGAACGCGGATGCGAACCGACGCCGAGGAACGACTGCTGGAGCAGAGTTTCGGCGCCGCGTTCCGGCAGTATCGGGATTCAACCCCAGCTATCTTCCCGAAAATCGGCTGAGCGCGCGGTCAAGCGGCGTCGCCGCCCGCCTTGTCCTTGGTGGAATAAACGCGGACCGGCTCTTTGCGGCCCTCGACAACCTCCTTGTCGATATGCACCTCATCGACCCCGTCCATTGCGGGCAAATCGAACATGGTGTCGAGTAGGATTCCTTCGAGTATCGAGCGCAGCCCGCGAGCGCCGGTCTTTCGCTCGATCGCCCTGACCGCGATCGAATGCAGCGCGTCGTCAGTAAACTCGAGCTGGACGTCTTCCATGTCGAACAGCTTGGCGTACTGCTTCACCAGCGCGTTCTTCGGCTCGACGAGGATCTTCACCAGCGCGGTCTCGTCGAGATCAAGCAAGGTCGCGATGACCGGCAGGCGGCCGACGAATTCGGGGATCAGGCCAAACTTCAGCAGGTCCTCCGGCTCGCAATGCTGGAGAATCTCGCCGGTCTTGCGCTCGTCGGGCGCAGCGACATGGGCGCCGAAGCCCATCGACTTGCCCTGCATGCGGTCGGAGATGATCTTCTCAAGACCGGCAAAGGCGCCGCCGCAGATGAACAGGATGTTCGTCGTGTCGACCTGCAGGAATTCCTGCTGCGGGTGCTTGCGGCCGCCCTGCGGCGGAACGCTCGCGGTCGTCCCTTCCATCAGCTTGAGGAGCGCTTGCTGGACGCCCTCGCCCGACACGTCGCGCGTGATCGACGGATTATCCGATTTGCGGCTGATCTTGTCGATCTCGTCGATGTAGACGATTCCGCGCTGCGCCTTTTCGACATTGTAGTCAGAGGCCTGGAGCAGCTTCAGAATGATGTTCTCGACGTCCTCGCCGACGTAGCCTGCTTCGGTCAGGGTCGTCGCGTCGGCCATGGTGAAGGGAACGTCGAGGATCCGAGCCAGCGTCTGCGCCAGCAAGGTCTTGCCGCAGCCCGTCGGCCCGATCAGGAGGATGTTCGACTTGGCGAGCTCGACGTCGTTCCCGGCCTTCGAGCCGTGGGATAGGCGCTTGTAATGGTTGTGGACGGCGACCGAGAGGACGCGTTTGGCGCGGTCCTGGCCGATCACATAATCGTCTAGCACCTTGCAGATCTCGGATGGCGTCGGGACACCGTCGCGGGTCTTCACCAGCGCGGACTTCGATTCCTCGCGAATGATGTCGTTGCAAAGCTCGACACACTCGTCGCAGATGAACACGGTCGGCCCGGCGATCAGCTTCCTGACCTCGTGCTGCGACTTACCGCAGAACGAGCAGTAGAGTGTGCTCTTGCTGTCGCCGCCTGAAAGCTTGGTCATTCCAGTCCTTGCTCTTCGGCCGCTCGCGACCGTCCTTTGAGGGCCATGCTAGCCCGGTTTATGCCACAATCAACTCTGCAGGTCGGTTAACGTATCCCGCTCGCCTCTTGGTCCCTATCAATCAAGAATATGGATGGGGCCTCAACACCTAGCAAGGCCCTTCGGATGCGACGGTAACCTTACGGTGTCCCAGGATTGGCCGCGCTTTGGTTACCGGCAACCGCATCGAGCGCCTCGCGCATCGCTTCGTGAAAGTCGGAGCGCGCGTAGATGTCGTTATGGCCGGCTCCGCCGATGGTTCTATCGAAGGCAAGCCTGGGAAGCCCTTCGCGCAATGTTTGGGTGCGCGCTGCGGCGACAATCTGATCGTGCTCAGCGGCAATGATCGCGACCGGCACGCGGCCTCTGCTCAGCGGTTCGGCGGCATCGATCTCATGCTCGAAGAAGGGCCCGATCGGCAACCAGGGATACATCGACTGGGCGACAGCCTTCAGCGAATCGAATGGCGTGACGAGGATCAGGCCATCAAGGTTGCGCTCCGCCGCGAGCTGCGCCGCAATACCGGTGCCGATGCTGAAGCCAACCGCGATCACCCGAGCAGGCTTCGTTCGTCCGACTGCTGCATCATAGACCAGGGGAGCGTCGGCAATCAGCGCTTCCGCTGACGGCGAGCCGGTCGACGGCGGGTAGCCGCGATAGTGGAATGCGACCACATCGTGCGCCGGATAGATTTCGTGGAGATATTCGGCGACGTCCTGCCCGTTCCAGCCATTGCCGCCGAAACCGAGGATGAGCGTGCGGCTCGGATCCGGTTCATCGGCGGGCATAAAAATGCCGCGCAGCGTGTTGTCGTCCGGCGTGGTGACCGACAGCCGTTCGGCTCCCTGAGGCCAGGGTCCAGGAGTAGCGACGGCATGAACCGGAAAGATCAGGTGGGTCTGAAATTCAAACATAGTCGGATGTGGAGAGTGCCGCGACGAGCGCAGCGAAAGACCGATCAGCCCGCGAACGCTGCTTCGATGGCCGGGGTGACGCGATCGACCGTGTAGGGCTTCTCGATTACCGGGGCGTCGTTGAACTCGGGCGGCGGCGGATCGACGTGACCGCCAGTCGCGATGACGAAGGGCACTTGTTTCTCGCGAAGCTTGGTCGCGACCGGCCAGACGTTCTCGCCCTTCAAGTTCACATCGAGGATCGCGAGATCGAACCCGCCCTTCTCGACCTCATCGAGCGCGCATTGCACCGAATCGCAGGTCCCGCGGACCTTGTGGCCGAGCGAATCGAGAAAGTCCTCCAGCATCATGGCGATGAGAGGCTCATCTTCGACGATTAGAATGGAACGCGACCCCGCCATATTCGGTCACGAATATCGCCGGAGTGCAAAAGCGCAAAGATTATTTGGCACCCGCGGCCCGGCGCGCAGCTTCGGCAAGCTCGGTTACCGAGAAGGGCTTGGGGAGGAAATTGACATTCTCGATATCGATCGACTTCCTCAGCTGCTCCTCGGCATAGCCCGACATGAACAGTATCTTGAGCTCGGGGCGGCTCTGGCGGGCTTCGCGGACCATCGTCGGACCGTCCATCCCCGGCATGACCACATCGCTGATCAAAAGGTCGATCGGCTCTCCCTTGGCGAGAACCTGGAGGGCGTCCTCTCCATTATCAGCGGTAATCACCGTGTAGCCGTGGCGGGTCAGTGCGCGCTCGGCGACGCTACGGACCATCGGTTCGTCCTCCACCAGGAGGACGGTGCCGCTGCCCCACAGCTCGTCCTTCTTCGCCTTTTCGGTCTTGCGGCTGACCTTTGCGCGCCCCTCCTCGCGGTGGACAGGCAGATAGATGACAAACCGGGTCCCCTCGCCGACCTTCGAATCCGCAAAAATGAATCCACCCGACTGCTTGACGATGCCGTAGACGGTCGAAAGCCCCAGGCCCGTCCCCTTGCCGACCTCCTTGGTGGTGAAGAAAGGCTCGAAGATCTTGCCGAGGACGCTTGGCGGGATGCCGGTGCCCGTATCCGCGACGGACAGCGCGCTGTAGTCGGCCACTGGGAGAATGTCCGACCCAAGCTCGGCGACCTTGTCGGCCTTCACCGAATAGGTCTGGATGGTGAGCGTGCCGCCGCCTTTCGCCGCCATCGCATCGCGAGCGTTGACGGCAAGGTTGATGATGACCTGCTCGAGCTGCCCTGGGTCGGCGCGGATCGGGCCGAGATTGCGGCCGTGCTTGACCACCAGCTCAACGGTTTCGCCGAGCAGCCGCTTCAAGAGGTGAGAGACTTCTGAAACGGCGTCGGGGAGCTGAAGCACCTGCGGACGAAGTGTCTGCTGGCGTGAGAAAGCGAGCAATTGGCGAGTCAGCCCCGCGGCACGGTTCGAGTTCGACTTGATCTGCTGGATGTCGTCGTAATCGCTATCACCGGGCGTGTGCCGCATCAGCATGAGGTCGCAGTGGCCGATGATGGCGGTCAGGATGTTGTTGAAATCGTGCGCGACGCCGCCCGCGAGCTGGCCAACGACCTGCATCTTCGTCGCCTGAGCGACCTGCCGCTTGAGCTTCGCTTCCTCGCTATTGTCCTTGAGCAGCAACAGGACGGCCGCATCGCCGAGGCCTCGCAGCCCCGCGATCGTGAGCGCGACCAGTTCGGAGGATTGATGCGTCAGCCTGACGGCGAGATCGCCCGACATGGCGGGGCCGCGCGCGTTCCGTCTGACGGCATCCGCGACTGCGGCCTTGTCTTCCTTCACAACGATGTCGCCGGGATAGACGGGCATCGCTGAACCCTTGATCCCTGCCGCCTGGCGGAAGGCTGCGTTCATGATGAGGAAGCGGCCGTCGCGATCGACGAGCGCAAGGCCGATCGGCATCACGTCGAGCAACGCCTGGAGGTTCGACGATTGCGCTACCGAGGCGCCACCTGAAGCATGGAAGAGCAGGAACGTGCCCGCGCAGCTGTCACCCTTCGGATCGATCGGCAGGTGCAATGCACGTACCGGCTGCGCGCCCTCACCTTCGGCAACGAGGCGCATTTGGTCATCCTCGCCAACTTCGACCAAATCGCGGAAGTGCGTTTTTGAAACCTGCTGGTCGGGGCCGATCGCTCGGTCCGCGAACAAGCTGTTCGCCGCAATGATTCCGCCTTTGGCATCGACCACCGCGGCAAGTACGCCAGCAGCGGCAAGCCGCTCGCCGATGGAGCCTTGCATCCGTTTCGCCGAAGCGGTCAGGGGCTCCGGCGGTGGCGGTTCGGGGAATCTCCACAACAGCAGGTCATTAGCGGTGCCGGCGCGCTCGACCTCGACCGGGCTGGTGCCCGAGACCGTCTCGATTCCGGCAACGCAGCCTGCTCCGTCACGCCACGCCATGGATTGGGCGAGCTTGAGCCCTTCGCCCGCCTGATCGTTGGCAGCGACATTGGAGGGTGGCGTGCTTCCGAAACGCTCGCGATAGGCGGTGTTCACGACCAGTAGCGATCCATCGGACGTGGTGAGCGCCACCGGGTCTCCGCTGAGCCCCAGCGCCGATCCCACCAATGAGAAATCGGGTCCATTTCCAGCGATGGGCTCGACCCCCGGCGAAGCAGCCCTTCGACCGCGCGCAGCCAAAACGGCGCCGATCACCCCAGCGACAACCGTAACAGCGGCAATCGAACGATAACCAATCAGCAGCGCCAGCAGCGCAACCGTCAGTGCCGCAGCGCCGATGATCGCGGGCATGAGCCAGCGTCCCCAACCGTCGAGCGGGGTGGCGTCGATGCGAGGCAGCTCCTGGTGCAGCATAGTGCTGCCCCGCATCCTATCAGCTGTTCAGCGTCCTACCAGATGCGAACGCGATCGGCGGGCGCAAGGTAAAGCTTCTGCCCGGGCTTGACTCCGAAGGCCGAGTACCACGGGTCCATGTTGCGGACGACGTCGGTGCGGACCGGGCACGGCGAATGTGGGTCGGTCAGCAGCTGCTGGCGAAGCGCTGGCTCACGATCCTTGCACCGCCAGACTTGCGCCCAACCGAGGTAGAAGCGCTGGTCCCCCGTCATTCCGTCGATCACGGGCGGAGCCGCCCCGTTCAGCGACGCTAGGTAAGCGTCATGGGCAACGGTCAGACCCGCGAGGTCGGCGACATTCTCGCCCATCGTCAGCTTGCCGTTGACGTGCATTCCTGGCAGCGGCTCGTACGAGTTGATCTGCCGCTCATACTGGTCGAGCCGCGACTGGAAGCTCTTGGCGTCCGCCGGCGTCCACCAGTCGATCAGGTTGCCGTGAAGATCGTACTTCGCTCCCTGGTCATCGAACTGGTGGCTCATCTCGTGGCCGATCACCGCGCCGATACCGCCGTAATTGACCGCCGCGTCTGCGTGCGGATCGAAGAACGGCGGCTGAAGGATCGCGGCCGGGAATACGATTTCGACCATCGTCGCGCTGGAATAGGCATTAATAGTCATGGGGGTCATTCCCCACTCCCAGCGGCGGATCGGGCCGCCCAGCTTGCCGATCTGATAGGCGTGCTCGAACCGTGCCGAACGCATGGCGTTGCCGACCAGATCGGTGCGGCTGATCTGCAGTCCGTTCATGTCGCGCCACTTGGTTGGATAACCAATCTGCGGCGTGAAAGCGGCGAGCTTCGCGTGTGCCTTGGACTTCGTCACGGCGCTCATCCAATCGAGCTTGTCGATGCGCCGGTCCATGGCCGCGATCAAATTATGGACGAGTTGATCCGCGGCGGCCTTGGTCTCGGGCGGAAAGAAGCGCGCGACGTACAGCTTGCTGACGTCGTCGCCCATCGTCCCAACGGTGAAATTCACCGCCCTGCGCCAGCGCGGCTCCTGCTGGGGCGTCCCTGAAAGAACAGTGCCGTAGAAAGCGAAATGCTCGTCGTCGAACTTCTTCGAGAGGAAAGGCGAATAATTGTCGATTGAGCGCACCAGAAGCTGGTCGCGGAGGACGCCGATCGGGGTCTTGCCGATCAGCGCGGAGATGCCTTCGAATGCGCTCGGTTGAGCGACGACAACGTAATTTACGTTCGCGCCTTCGGCCTTGATATAGGCCGGGAAATTAAAGCCAGGCGCAAGCTTGCGCAGGCTTCCGAGAGGCACCTTGTTGTAGGTCTTCACCGCATCGCGGCTCTGGGCCCTGGTCCAATGGACCTGCGCCACTTGAGTCTCAAAATCGAGGATCGCCTGCGCTCGCGCGGCGGCATTCGGCTCACCGGCAACGGTAAGCATGTTGGTGAGGTGTTGAAGATACTTGTTTCGAGTTTCCACCTGCTTCGGATCGCTCGAAAGATAGTAATCGCGGTCGGGCATCCCGAGGCCGCCTTGCGAGACGTTCAGCGCGTAGCGGTCGGATGCCTTGCGGTCCTGGCCGACGAACATCCGGAAAGGTCCAGAAATGCCCAGGCGGTCGGCCTCGGCATAAAGCGCGGGCAGCTGGGCCTTGCTGTTGGCGCCGCGGATGCGGTTCAGCCACGGCTGCAGCGGCGTAAGGCCTTTCGACTCCACCGCTGCCGTGTCCATGAAGCTCAGATAGGCGTTGCCAATCTTGCTGTTCGGATTCTTGGTCTGCTCCTCGATGATCTGACGGGTCCGCTCCTTCGAAAGATCGTCGAGCGTGTTGAACATGCCGAAGCGCGACTTGTCGGCAGGGATCGGCGTGTTCTTGACCCAGGTGCCGTTGGCGTAGGCGAAGAAGTCATCGCCTGGGGCGATGGCGCGATCCATGCCCGAGAAATCGAATCCGAACGAGCCATATTGCGGCTTTCCTGCGACAGCGGCCTGGGCGGCGGCTGCAATGGTCACGCCGGGCGTTGGAGCGGCGTTGACAGCCAGCGCCGCGGAACCGGCGAGCGCAGACGAGGCGAGTACAAACGCAAACATTCTAGCCATTTAGAGAACCCCTCAGGAATGCTGCCTTATCGTTGGACAAGGCACCAAAGTGCGCCAACGTCAATCGACAAGCGCGCAATTTCCAACTGCGAGCAGCTTAAGGGCGCGCTCCGCGGCTCCGCCAGCGGCTCAGCGACCAATATCGCCAGGCGAGCGTGGCGGCGAGATAGCCGACGATCGCAAAGGCGACCGCCATCGTCAGGATCCCAAGCGCGATCGGTCCCGACGCATGGTGAATCCAGAACAAGGCGCGGCTGAGCTCACCCGAGAGCCGTTCTGCTGCAGCAGGGTCCACCAACGGGCCTTCGTGACGAAGCTCCCACGAGCCGATCCGATACGCGGCATAATACATCGGCGGGATCGTCAGCGGATTGACGACCAACGTGAATACCGCGGCGACTGCCACGTTCGCGCGCGTAGGAATCGCCAGAAGCGCGGCGATGAAGGTGTGCATGAAAGGGATGATGATTGCGACGAACAGCCCGACCGCCACCCCGCGCGGAACCGAGCGGCGGTTCAGACGCCACAGCGAGGGGTGCCGCAGATGCGGCGCGAACGGCCGCAGCAAGCGATAATGTTCGACCGTGTCGCGAGTCGGGATGTGGCGCGTGAGCCAGTGGAGGCGCGCCGGCGGAGTAGCCTCAGCCACGATTTCTGAGCAGTCGCTGCTGCTCCCGCTTCCAGTCGCGCTCCTTCATCGTCTCGCGCTTGTCGTGCACTTTCTTGCCGCGCGCCAGTGCCAGTTCGACTTTCGCCCGGCCCGCCGCGTTGAAATAGATCGACAGCGGGACCAGGGTCAGGCCCTGGCGAGTCACGGCGCCCTGTAGTTTGGCTATCTCACGATTCTTGAGCAACAATTTACGGGGGCGCTTGGGCTCATGGTTGAGGCGGTTGCCGTGACTATACTCTGGGATGTGACTGTTGATCAGCCAAACTTCGTCACCCTCAGCGTTCGCGTAGCTCTCGGCAATGGAGCCCTCCCCATGACGAAGTGACTTGACCTCAGTTCCGGTCAGCTGGATTCCCGCCTCAAACCTTTCCTCGACGAAATAATCGAAGCGGGCGCGGCGGTTTTCGGCCACGACCTTTTGCTTGTCGAAGGGCGTCGGGAGCGGCTTGGCCATTGGAAATCAGATCAGGCCCGCATGATCGAGCGCGGCATCAATGGCGCACTTGGACGCGTCCGACGCTTCCACCAGCGGAAGGCGAAGCTCGGCGGGAAATCCCGGGCGAACACGCGTCAGCGCATATTTGGTCGGCCCTGGCGATGCGTCGGTGAACAGAGCCGCGTGGAGAGGATAGAGCCGATCCTGAAGTTTTAGCGCGTCCTCCCAGCGGCCCTCGCGCATCGCCTTCTGGAAGTCCGAGCAAAGCCGTGGCGCCACGTTGGCGCTGACCGAGATGCAGCCGACACCGCCCATGGCATTGAAGCCGAGCGCCATGTCGTCGTTGCCCGAGAGCTGGCAAAAGGCCTCCTCGCAGGCGAGTCGCTGGGCGGAGACGCGGGCGAGATTGCCGGTCGCATCCTTCACCGCGACGATTCGCGGGTGCTTTGAGATCTCCGCAAGGGTTTCAACCGATATGTCGGCGACAGTCCGCGATGGTACGTTATAGACGACGATCGGGAGCGGCGAATGCTCGGCCAGATGCAGGAAATGCGCCGCAAGCCCGGCTTGGCTCGGCTTGTTGTAGTAGGGAACGACGCACAAAGCTGCGTCCGCCCCGACGTCAGCCGCGACTGCAATCCGCTCGACTGAGGCGGCCGTGTCGTACGTCCCGCAGCCGGCGATCACCGGCACCCTGCCCTTCGCAACCTCGACCGTGCGCGCGATGACCAGACGATGCTCGTCGTCGTTCAGCGTCGCGACCTCGCCGGTGGTGCCGCAAGGGACCAGCGCATTCGAGCCCTCGCCGATCTGCCATTCGACGAACTCGGCAAATGTGTTCTCAGCGACACG
>JAICSX010000048.1 GCA_025936675.1 Sphingomonas sp. | reverse complement strand
CAAGCAGCTCACCGAATCAGGCGGCGATCTCGTCAACCGGATCGGCCTCGGCCTTCAGCTCTACCTCGCCGACAACGGCCTCGAAGCTGAAGTGACCGGACGCCAGAAGCATCCGTTCTCGATCTGGCGAAAGATGGCGGAGCGGCACATCAGCTTTGAACAATTGTCCGACGTCATGGCGTTCCGGATCATCGTCGATGACGTCGCCGACTGCTATCGCGCGCTCGGCCTGATCCACCGCCGCTGGCCGATGGTTCCGGGCCGCTTCAAGGATTACATCTCGACGCCCAAGCGCAACGGCTATCGCTCGCTGCACACCTCGGTGATCCACGATTCCAAGATGCGGATCGAAATCCAGATCCGAAGCGAGGAAATGCACGAGCAGGCCGAGCGCGGCCTCGCGGCCCACTGGGCGTATAAGGAAGGAAAGCCCAAGGGCGACATCACCATCCCTTGGGTCGACGACCTGGTCGAGATCCTCGAGCATGCCGAGAGCCCGGAAGAGCTGCTCGAGCATACCCGGATGGCGATGTATCAGGACCGGATCTTCGCCTTCACGCCGAAGGGGGAGCTGATCCAGCTGCCGAAAGGCGCGACACCGGTCGATTTCGCTTATGCGGTCCACACCGATCTCGGCGACCGGACGGTCGGCGCAAAGGTGAACGGCCGCGTAGTTCCCCTTCGGACGATGCTCGAGAATGGCGACCAGGTCGAAATCCTCGCTTCTGAGGCGCAGCACCCGCAGCCGAGTTGGTTGCGCTTCGTCGCGACCGGCAAGGCGCGCGCCGGAGTCCGCCGTTTCGTCCGCCACAAGGAGCGCGAAGAGACGATCGAACTGGGGCGCAAGATCTACGACGAGATAGTCCAGCGTCTCCCCGCCGAGCTCGACAAGGAAGCGCTGAAGCGCGCGCTCAAGAAACTCAAGATCGAGAACCAGGACGAGCTGATGATCGCCATTGCCCGCAAGCGGGTGAGCGACGAGTCGCTGATGGAAGCGTTGATGCCCGGCTCAGCCGGAGCCGACGTCGCACCGCGCCCGCTCGGCCAGCGCAAGGCGATCTCGATCAAGGGCCTGACGCCTGGCGTCGCCTACCATCTTGCACAATGCTGCCACCCGATCCCCGGCGATCGCATCGTCGGGCTGAGGCGAGAGGACGAGGAGATCGAGGTCCATGTCATCGGCTGCGAGACCCTGGCTAGCGGAATCGACGCCGACTGGCTCGACCTCGCCTGGGGCGAAGGCTCAGACGGCGGCGCGGCCAGGCTCGCGGTGATCCTTCGCGACATCCCTGGGGCATTAGGCACGATGTCCGGAATCCTCGGCGCCAAGCACGCCAACATCATCAACCTTCAGCTGACCCACCGCGACGGCAGCTTCCAGACCTTCCACCTCGATATCGAGGTGCATGACCTCGCGCATTTGCACGCAATCATCGCGGCGCTGCGCGACGCCGAGCCAGTCAGCTCGGTCGAACGAATCTAGACCCGCGCGGCCTTGCGTTGATGGCGTGCATGCGCGTCGCCTCCGGCAAGGACGGCGAGCATCACCAGGTCCGAAGCGCTCGCGGTCATCGGCGCTATTTGCACCGGATGCTCAAGCCCAAGCATGTAGGGACCAAGCACGCTTTCTCCGCCGAGCTGGCGAAGGAGCTTCGACGAAATGCTCGCCGACTGAAGCCCCGGCATCACCAGGATGTTCGCGGGGCCGGAAAGCCGCGTGAACGGATAATAGCGCTTCTGCATGTCGTAATTGAGCGCAACGTCCGGCGCCATTTCGCCCTCATATTCGAAATCGGCGTTGAAACCGTTGAGCAGGTCAACCGCACCGCGGAGTCCTTCGACATGGACGCCGGGCGGGTTGCCGAATGTCGTGTAGCTGATGAAGGCGACGCGTGGCTCCAGACCCATCCGGCGCGCGAACGCGGAGGAGCGCATTGCAATTGCCGCATATTGTTCGGGCGTCGGCCGTTCGGTGACAGCGGTGTCCGCGATCAGCACCGTGTGGCCGCGGCTGACGACGACCGTCACTCCGAACGGAGTCGCGCCCGGCTCGTCCTCGATGACGAGCCGGACCTGCCGCAACGACTGGCTGAACGGCCGCGTCGTACCAGTGATCATCGCATCCGCTTCACCGAGCGCGAGCATCGCCGCGGCGAAATAGTTACGGTCCTGGTTGACCAGCCGCTCGACCTCGCGGCGCAGCATGCCGTGTCGCTGATGCTTGGCGTAGATGAAGTCGACCGCGCGGCCGACTAGGGGTGAATTGCGGCTGTTGAGGACCTCGTAATCCCTGGGATTGTCGACTCCCATTTCCTTCAACAGGTCGTAGACTTCCTCGCGACCGACCAGCACCGGAGTCCCATAGCCCGCCTCCTTGAACGCGATTGCGGCGCGAAGAACGTTCGGTTCTTCACCTTCGGCAAAGAGGACTCGCTTCGGGTTCTTCTTCGCGTTCTCGTAGGCGAGGCTCATTACGGACACCGTCGGATTGAGCCGCCCACGAAGCTGCTGCCGATACGCCTCCATATTGGCGATCGGCTTCTGCGCGACGCCGCTCTGCACGGCCGCTTCCGCAACTGCCGACGCGACAACCTCCATCAGGCGCGGATCGAACGGCGCCGGGATGATGTAGTCGCGGCCGAAGCTTTGCGACCGCCCGCCATACGCAGCAGCGACTTCCTCCGGCACCGGCTCGCGCGCAAGCTCGGCAAGCGCTTCGGCGGCAGCTATCTTCATCGCGTCGTTGATGGCTGTCGCGCGAACGTCGAGCGCGCCCCGGAAGATGAAGGGGAAGCCGAGGACGTTGTTGACCTGGTTCGGAAAGTCCGAGCGGCCAGTGGCGATGATCGCGTCGGGCCGCGCTGCCATTGCGTCTGGCGGCCAGATTTCGGGGTCCGGATTCGCCATGGCGAAGATGATCGGCTCCTCGGCCATCGTCTTCACCATCTCGGGCTTCAGCGCTCCGGCGGCCGAAAGGCCAAGGAACACGTCGGCGCCTTCCAGCGCTTCGGCCAGCGTGGTCTTGTCAGTTGGAACCGCATGTGCGGACTTCCACTGGTCGAGGTCGCTTCGGCTCGTCGAGATCACGCCTTTGCGGTCGCACATAATCACGTGGTCGCCATGCACGCCCATCGCCTTGATGAGTTCGGTGCACGCGATTGCCGCCGCTCCGGCGCCGTTCACAACGACGCGAATATCCGCGAGATTGCGCTTGGTCAGCAGGCAGGCGTTGATCAGCCCCGCGGCAGTGATGATCGCCGTCCCGTGCTGATCGTCGTGGAAGACGGGAATGTTCATCCGCTCGCGAAGCGTCTGCTCGATGATGAAGCAGTCGGGCGCAGCAATGTCCTCGAGATTGATCCCGCCGAAGCTCGGCTCGAGCAACTCGACGCAGTCGATGAAGCGCTGGGCGTCCTCGGTCTTCACTTCGATGTCGATCGCGTCGACATCGGCGAAGCGCTTGAACAGAACCGCCTTGCCTTCCATCACGGGCTTCGAAGCGAGCGCCCCCAAATTGCCGAGGCCGAGGATTGCGGTTCCATTGGAGATGACCGCGACGAGATTGCCCTTGCTCGTATAATCGTAGGCGCAGGTCGGGTTCTTTGCGATCGCGCGCACCGGAACCGCGACTCCCGGCGAATAAGCGAGGCTCAGGTCGCGCTGCGTCGCCATAGGCTTCGTTGCGATGACTTCGAGCTTTCCCGGTCGCCCATGCGCGTGGAATTCCAGCGCTTCGGCTTCGGTATATTTGACGTTGGATTCGGACATGGCCGCCGGCCTTAGCGGAGAGTGCGCCTACTTTTCCACAGCGGTGTGATCGACATCGCCGAATCAAGTTCAGCATCACTGCGCGAGAAGCTACGGTTCGTGTCATGGCTCGCGCTGACGCACCGACTCCGATGATGACGCAATATCGGCGCCTCAAGGACGAGGCCGGCGATGCTTTGCTCTTCTACCGGATGGGCGATTTCTTCGAATTATTCTTCGACGACGCGAGGGTCGCCTCGGCGTGCCTGGATATCGCGCTGACCAAGCGCGGCGAGGATGCCGGCGAGCCGATCCCGATGTGCGGCGTGCCGGTGCATTCGGCCGAAGCCTACCTCGCTCGCCTGATCAAGGCGGGCCATCGAGTCGCGATTGCCGAGCAGACCGAAAGCCCGGCCGAAGCGCGCAAGGCGCGTGGCAGCAAAGCGCTGGTGGACCGCGCGATCATTCGCCTGGTGACGCCCGGCACGCTGACTGAAGAGACGTTGCTCGAATCTGCGGCCGCAAACTGGCTGGCGGCGATCGGCCGCGCAGGCGACGATTGGGCGATTGCCGCAGCGGATATCTCGACCGGCAAGTTTGAGCTGGTGAGCTGCGGCGTTGGCGAATTGGCCGCCGAACTCGCGCGATTGTCCGCGGCGGAAGTCATTTCGGATTCGCCAGTGCCCGGCATTCGCACGACTGCTGGCAAAGGCGGCTTCGACAGCCTTCAGGGCGAAAGCGCGCTGCAAAGTCGCTTCGGCCTGGCGACGATAGACGGCTTAGGCTCGCCCTCGCGCGCAGAGCTTGCAGCGGCGGGCGGCCTCCTGGCTTACCTCGACGCGACGCAAAAAGGCGCAGGAATTCTCCTCGACGCGCCGCGGCGGATTGCCCGCGCGAGCCACATGGGAATCGACGCGGCGAGCCGCGATAGCCTCGAGCTGACTCGTTCCGCGACAGGGGGTGTTAGCGGAAGCCTTCTCGGTGAGATCGACCGCTGCCAGACCGCGGCCGGCCGGCGCCTCCTCGCCGAGGACATCAGCGCGCCGCTGACCGACAAACGCGCCATCGAGCAGCGGCTGCAGATGGTTGCGTGGCTGCACGAGGATGCGCTGCGCCGAGGGCGCGTCCGGGCGGCGCTCAAGGCCTTGCCGGATTTCGCGCGCGCTCTGGCCCGGCTCGCCGCGGACCGCGGAAGTCCGCGTGATTTGGCGCTGCTTCGCGACGGTGTCGCCGGTGCTGCTGCGCTCAGGAACGAGCTCGAGCTGGACGACGATCGGCCTCCGTTGCTCGAGAGCTTGCTGCCCTTGCTCGGCGGCCATGCAGCGCTTGTCGATCGCTTGCGGGCGGCGCTCGTCGACTCGCCTCCAATCGACGCATCGAAGGGCGGCTATATTGCCGAGGGATATGACGCTGCGCTCGACACGCTCCGCGACGCCGCATCCAACGGCCGCAGGGCCATCGCTGCGCTCGAGGCCAAGTATCGCGAGGCGACCGGCATCTCTTCGCTCAAGATCCGGCATAACGCGGTGCTCGGCTATCACGTCGAAGTATCGGCGAAGCATGCCGACCGGCTGATGACACCGGACAGCGGCTTCACGCATCGCCAGACTCTGGCCGGGGTGGTCCGCTTCAACTCTCCCGAGCTCCACGAGGAAGCCAGCAAGGTCGTAGAGGCCGGAGGCCATGCGCTTGCGGCGGAAGCGGCGCATGCCGACGAGCTGACGCGGATCGCCGTCGCTGCGGCACCACGGATCACCGCGACCGCCCACGCCATTGCACGCATCGATGTCGCGGCGAGCCATGCGCAACGCGCGGCCGAAGCGAGCTGGATTCAACCGCAACTAACGGACGAATCGTGTCTCGAAGTAGAGAACGGCCGCCATCCAGTCGTGGAAACGGCGCTTGCTCAATCGGGCGATCGGTTCGTCGCCAATGATCTAAGCTTAGGCCCGTCCGATCGGCTGTGGCTGATCACCGGGCCCAACATGGGTGGCAAGTCCACCTTTCTGAGACAGACGGCGCTGATCGCGGTTCTCGCGCAGATGGGAAGCTTTGTCCCTGCATCGCGCGCGAAGGTCGGCGTCGTCGACCGGCTGTTCAGCCGCGTGGGCGCATCCGATAATCTCGCACGAGGGCGCTCGACCTTCATGGTCGAGATGGTGGAGACTGCGGCGATCCTCGCGCAGGCGAGTCCGCGTAGCTTGGTCATTCTCGATGAGATCGGCCGCGGCACTTCGACGTACGATGGCCTCGCGATCGCCTGGGCCGTGGTCGAGGCCATGCACGATGAGGTGAAGTGCCGTACCCTCTTCGCGACGCACTACCATGAGCTGACGCGCCTCGCCGACCGACTCGACTGTCTGTCGCTCCACCACGTCCGAGCGCGCGAGTGGAAGGGTGAGCTGGTCCTTCTTCATGAGGTCGCGAATGGTCCTGCCGACCGCAGCTACGGCATTGCGGTGGCCAAGCTCGCGGGACTGCCGCCAGCGGTCGTCGTACGCGCCCGATCGGTGCTCGCGAAGCTCGAAGCCGGGCGGGATGCGACCGGAGGAATTGCCGCGGGTCTCGACGATCTTCCGCTGTTCGCAGCAGCAGTCGAGCCCGAGCACGGACCCGACCCACTTACCGACGCGCTCGAAGCAATCGACCCGGACGGCCTCACGCCGCGCGAGGCTCTCGACAAATTGTACGAGCTGAAGCGGATGGCCCAGACTTCCGAAGGCTCCTGATCGCTAGGAGACGACTTCCAGGAAAGCGGTGTCGATCAGCCGCTTGACCAAAGCGATCTTCACATCTTCTCCAGATGTGCCCGGAATGTCCGCTACCCGGAATGAGTCGGTTGACGTAATGAATCGAAGCTCAGGCTCCACGCCTGCGTGGATTGCAATGCGAGCGCCCGGCTGGCTGAATTCGAGTGAGGTGAATGCATGCCTTAGCTCACTGATCGCCAAGGGTGCCTGCCGCACCTTGGTTTCGCGTGTGACCGCGACGGGCGCAGACGGTTTGCCGAGCGCTGGCAGATCGCCCGTAATTCTCGCCGAACGCAGATCCATCGCGGCTCTCAGGAAGTCCTCCGACTGGCAATGAGTCAGCAGCCGATCGAGACCGTCGGTCACCTGCTCGGACAAGAGCTTGAAATCGATGTCCTGGACTCGGCCCGCGGCTGTTTCGCGGAACGACCGGTCATTGTCCGACAAGAAGTCGACCGCGGCGATGATCACCTCCCGGACCGTGATGGGTGGAAAGACGATCGCGAGGTGAAGCGATTCGGTCGTGGACTCGACGGTGTGTGGCGTGCCCCCCGGAATGTAGATGAGGTCGCCGGGCTCGACGTCGAGGACGCGATGATTCTGCAGGTTCGGCGGTGGTTCTCCGATCTGCGCCCACTGGTTCTGGAGTCCGGCCGGCTCCGTCGAAATATACCAGCGCTTTCGGCCTTCCAGCTGCACGATGAGATTGTGGGGCCTGTCGTAATGAACGATCGCCTGCGCACCGGCCGCGCTCCAGAAAACCGATGCTTTCACAGGCTGCCGAAGCATGGACTCGAGGGCGCGCACGAAGAGTTGCAGCTTTGGCGCGAGCGGAACGACATCGGGAACGCGCACGGTATAGCCCAACTGATGGAAGCTCTTGATCAGCGCATGGAAATCGTCGGGACTGGAAGCAGGCCGCAACGGCGGCGGCGGTCCAGTCGGCGCCGTTGCGTGGCAGTCGAGCGCGCTCGCGTGCGTGGCGAAGGCGTCGAGGATGCTCCGCTTTGGGTCAGCGCCGAAGAGGTTTCGGCGGGAATGTTCGGGCCCGTCCTTCGACTCCAGGCACTTCTTGCCGATCGCGCCGAAGAACTCCTCCGTCGTTAACGGCGACAGCGTTTCCGCGAGTAGAGCTTCGGCCTGCGCAGAGATCATGCGGATACTCTAAAGGAGAGGAGAGGCAGTGGTCGATAGTCACTGCCGGGAGACTTCGACATTGAGCAGCGCGATAGTCCCATGCGAAGAGAAGAAGCATGTCCCAGAGCCGCCCCGAAGTCGTTCCGGCGCCAAGAGCGATCATCGACCGGCGCGCGCTCGCCGACCGGCTTGCGCACCTGAAGAGTGGCAAGAATCTCGCCGCAGACGCCGCCCAGATCCTCAGGGGAGCGCTCGAATACGGCCGCGCCGAATTGGAGAAGCGGCTGAAGGACGAGCCAGGAAACGGCCGCGCCGCCGCCCAGGCGACGGCCTTCCTTCACGACCAGCTCGTCCGCCTGATCTACGATTTCGTGACGACGCGGCTGCTCGATGAACCTGTCGGCGACGGCCTCGCGCTTGTGGGCCTCGGCGGCACCGGCCGCGGAGAGATGGCACCGTTCAGCGACCTCGATCTCATGTTCCTAACCGAGAAGACGCCGACGCTAGACCAGGAGCGGGCGGCCGAGGCGATGTTGCACTTGCTGTGGGACCTCAAGCTCAAGGTTGGCCATTCGGTTCGCTCTGTCGCGCAGCTCATCGCTTTGGCGAAGAAGGACATGACTGTCCGGACCGCATTCCTCGAGGCGCGCTGGCTCTGGGGCGATGACAAGTTGTTCGACGCGGCCGTCGTCCGTTTCCGAAAGCAGGTAGTCTCCGGCACGGCGGCTGAGTTCGTCGCCGCCAAGCTCGCCGAAAGGGACGGGCGGCACGTCAAGATGGGCGACAGCCGCTATGTCGTCGAACCCAATGTCAAGGACGGCAAGGGCGGCCTGCGCGATCTCCATACCCTCTATTGGATCGGCAAATATGTGCACCGCGTCGAAAGGCCCGCCGACCTCGTCAAGGCGGGGCTGCTGACCGCTGCCGAGTTCAAGCGCTTCGATCGCGCCGAACGATTTTTCTGGTCGGTGCGCTGTCATTTGCATGTGCTTGCCGGGCGCGCGGAGGAACGTCTGACGTTCGAATATCAACCGCGCGTCGCCGAGATCATGAACTATGCCGACCGGCCCGGGAAATCCGCGGTCGAGCGGTTCATGCAATTCTATTTCCTGAACGCGAAGACCGTCGGCGATTTGACCGGAGTCTTCCTCGCGCAGCTCGACGAGCAATTGGGCAAGAAGGGATTCCGCTTCGCGCTGCCGACCATCAAGCGAAAGCCGAAGCGGCTAAGCGGCTTCGTGCTCGATCGGGGCCGGATCTCAATTCCGTCCGATACATTCTTTCGCGCCGATCCGGTTCGCTTGCTCGAGATGTTCGCGATCGCGGCGCGCGAGCAGCTGGAAATCCATCCGGTGGCAATGCGTGCCGCAAGCCGCGATTCGGTGCTGATCGACCGGGCTGTTCGAGCGGACCCCAGGGCGAATGCGTTCTTCCTCGAAGTGCTGACCTCCGTGCATCACCCGGAAGTGCCGCTCCGATGGATGAACGAGTCCGGCGTGTTCGGTCGCTTCGTTCCGGACTTCGGCCGTGTCGTCGCGCAGATGCAGTTCGACATGTATCATCACTACACAGTCGACGAACATTCGATCCGGGCCATCGGCTTGCTCGCTGCGATCGAGCGCGGAGAGCTGAAGACCGAGCATCCGCTTTCGACGGTGATTCTGCAAAAGCAGATCGCATCGCGACGCGTGCTTTATGTCGCTGTCCTTCTCCACGATATCGCCAAAGGACGCGGGGGCGACCACAGCGTCATCGGTGCCGACATTGCCCTGAAGCTCTGCCCGCGCTTCGGGCTCGATGCCGCCGAGACGGAGACCGTATCCTGGCTGGTGCGCTATCACCTGCTGCTCTCCTCGACCGCGTTCAAGCGCGACCTCGCCGACCCCAAGACCATCGAGGATTTCGCGCATACGGTTCAAAGCCCAGAGCGGCTGCGGCTGCTACTCGTGCTCACCGTCGTAGACATCCGCGCTGTAGGTCCGGGCGTGTGGAACGACTGGAAGCGGATGCTGCTGCGGACACTCTATGAAGCCGCCGAGGAGCGGCTGCGGCTCGGCCATAAGCAACACGGAAGGACCGAAATCGTCGAGCAGCGTCAGACGGAGCTCGCCGGACAGCTCGGGTGGAAAGCGAGCGCCATAAAGGCTCACGTCCGCCGTCTCCCGGACAGTTACTGGCTCGCCGAACCGCCGTCCTGGCAATTGGCCAATGCGCGGCAGGTCGCGGCTGCGGAAGCGCATATCGGCGATGCCGTGCCCGACGTCGAAGTGGCGGACGATGAAGAGAGCGGCGCGACGCGGGCCAGCATCTTCACGCCAGATCGGGAAGCCTTGTTTTATCGGATCTGTGCGGGGCTCGCCGCAGCCGGCGCCAACATCATCGATGCGCGGATTCATACCACCCGCGACGGCATGGCACTCGACAATCTGCTCGTCACCGACGCGCGCGGACAATCCTATTCAGACCGGCGGCTCCGCACGCGCCTGGTCAAGTCGGTCGAGACTGCGCTTTCGAGCCGGTCGCTTCCGTCGATTCCAAGCACCCAACCGCAACGCAAATCCTCCGCGTTTGAAGTCGCCCCGTCGGTGGCGATTGCAGAGCGGGCGTCGAGCCGAACGACCGTAGTGGAGGTTAATGCGCGTGACCGTCCGGCGCTGCTCGCGGCTCTCGCCGGCGCCATTCACGGCTGCGGGCACATCGTTCATTCGGCGCACATCGCGACGTACGGCGAGCGCGCTGTCGACGTCTTTTATCTGACCACCGCCGAGGGAAAGAAGCTTGGCCCAGACGATGTGGAGCAACTTCGCTCGGCATTGATGGAAGCTGCTCGGGAGCCGGGCCGCGCCGAGGCTGCATAAGAAAAGGCCCCGCCGAAGCAGGGCCTTCCCTTAAGCACTTTCCACTCAACCGCGCTCTGGAGCCGGCGCCGGAGGGGGCGGAGGTGGTGGGACGGGGCAGGTCGCCGTCGCTGCAATCACCGAACCGTCCGGGCAGGTCTGCGTTGCCGGCGGAGGCGGGGGAGGCGGGGGAGGCGGCGGCGGCGGGGGAGGCGCAGCCCGGCTGAAGCCGAGCTTCGCATGCAGCGTTAGACCGAAGGTCCGCGGCTCGCCGAGGAACGCTCCATAGAGCTGCGTCGAAATCGGGTAGAAGCCGGACTGAACGCCGCGGGTCGTACCCTGGCCCTGCAGCGGTGCGTCGAACGCGACCTGCACATAATTCTTATCGAAGATATTCTGCGCCCAAAGCTCGACTCCCCAAGCGCCGTTCGGACCTTCGATTCCGATTCGCCCGTTGAACACGGTGAACGCCTTCTGCGTCTTCTCGATGTCGAGGTCCGAGCCTGTATCGAACTTGCTCATGTAACGGCCGTCGAAATAGACTAGCCCGCTGAGCATCTCGGTTATTCTTGGCGTCCACGCGATCGACGACGTCGCCGTCCACAGCGGCGCATTCGAAATGCGCCGTCCTGGAAGCTGGAAGAGCGCGTTGGTAAGTGGACGACCGTCGGCACCGACGAGGTTATTGCGATATTTGGTGTCGGCCATGACGACACCCGCGTTCCATTCGAGATCCCGAAGCGGGTGGGTGAAGGCTTCTAGCTCGAAGCCCTGGCTCTTCACGCCGCCGCGCAAGCTGCCGGTGCAGGCACCCGTGTACGGACTGTTGTCCTTGTCGGCGCCGTTGAGGCTGGTGCTGCAGCTGTTGATGTTCTCAACGACGAAGTTGAGGCCATTGAAGGTGTTCAGCTGAAAGTCTTTGAAGACCTCGTGGAACACCGCCAAGTTCACATCGATACCGCGGCCGTGATATTTGAAGCCCGCCTCAAAAGCGTTGTTGATCTCGGGCTTGAACTGCAGGTCGGCGCCCGAAGCAACCTGACCGCTGCAATTGGGCTGAGTCGTCGTCGTGCAGATCGCGCCATTGCCTGAAATGACGAACGGCGGCGCCGGAAGGCTCGGAGCGGCGCTTCGGAACAGCGCGGATCGATCGAGGTTGAATCCGCCCGACTTGTAGCCGCGCGAATAGCTCGCGTAGGTCAGCAACCGGTCGGTCGGCTTATAGCTTATAACCGCGGTTCCGGAGAGCTTGTTCTCGGTCCGGCTGTCGGCGAGCTGGAAGGAGCCGCCAGGAACGCTTGGGCTCACACATGGCAGGGTCTGCAACGAAGCCAGCGGGCTCGCTGCGTAGATCGTGCACAGCGTGTTGTTGTCGGTGAGGACGGCGCCGAGAGTCTTCCTCTCGTGCGTGTACCGTGCGCCCACCGTGACCTTCAGCTGATCTGTGATCGAGAAGATGTTGTGGGTGAAGATCGCATAATTCTTGCTGCCCTGATTATAGATGTCGTCGAGCATCTCCCCGTTCATGGTCAGCGCTGGATTCACGAGGTTGGAAAAGCCGCTGTTGACGAACGGCGCACCCGAGAAATTGGTCGTGACGAAGGCGTCGCTTGGCAGACGGGCGAACGCGCTGAGGACTGTGAATTGCCCAGCGAGCGCCGCCTGAGCCGCCGGATTTCCGGCTGCCGCGAGATAAGCGTTTTCCAACGCCGTGCGAACGCCTGTGGCAACGGCCGTATTGAAACAGGTCGGCGAGGTGCCAGGTTGCAAGATTGACGGCGGAACGCCCGCAGAGCCGGCAAAATTAGCGGCCACAAGGCAGTTCGCGAATCGCGAATAATCCGCGCCGTAGGCTAGATTGTCGCGGACCTGCAGCTTCTCGTCGGCGTAGTAGCCGCCGATCAGCCAGTCGAGGTGGTTGTTGAGCGTGTTGCCCTGGAGCCTGAGCTCTTCGCTGAAGGTCTTGAAGCGGTTGTAAGATCCGCCGCTGCCATCGCGATACAGGATATCGAGATTGTTGAAGTCCGCATCCTGGCCACGGACGTATTTGTTGTAACGATAGGCGGTGATCGACGTGAGCTCCGCCCAGCCGAAATCGTTCACCAGCTCGCCCGAGATGCCCCAATCCCTGACGTCGGAATTATAATCACGACCGGGCGTGATCGAGGTTTTGCGAGCGAACGTATCGTCTTCGATGATTCCGCCCAGCGAACGCTCGATAAAGGCGATCGTCGACGGTCCGGCTCCTGCTGCGGTGACATCATGGGCCGGAAGGAAGGTCGCTCCGCAACATTCCTCGTTCTGCTTCGAATAGTCGGCAATCAGGCGAAACGAGAAGCTGTCATTGGGTTGGTACAGCGCCTGCCCGCGCAATCCCCACCGATCGCGATTGTTGATCCGGCGACCGGAAACCACGTCCTTGAGGAAGCCGTCGCGTTTATCCCAGACGCCATCGAGGCGCAGGGCAATTCCGTTCGCAACCGGGCCCGTCACGCTCGCCTGGAGCCGTCGGAAGTTATAATTGCCGACGTCGATCTGGCCGCTGACTTCAGGGGTGAAACGCGGCTTGGCGGTAAAGATCGATATTAGGCCCGCCGATGTGTTTCGGCCGAAGAGTGTGCCCTGCGGACCGCGAAGCACCTCGATGCGATCGATCGGGCCGAGATCGGTGAGGCCAATACCCGTTCGCGCGCGATAGACGCCGTCGATGAACAGCCCGACGGAGTTTTCGAGGCCGGGATTGTCGCCGACGGTGCCCACTCCGCGGATTCGCGCAACGGCTGCACCCGCTTCCGACGAGGTCGAGGACACCAGGAGTGAAGGGGCAATCTGGTTGAGTTGGCGTATGTCTGTCGCGCCTGTGTGCTGAAGGTTCTGCGCCGTTACCGCGCTGACCGCCATCGGCACATCCGAGAGCGCCTGATTACGGCGAGTCGCGGTGATCACGATATCCCCCGTATCGACGGGCTGCTGCTGGCGCGCCTGGTCCTGAACGGCTGCGCCTTCAGTAGCGCTGGGAGTCGGCTGCGCCGTTTGCTTGTCGGTATCCGTCGTCGATTGAGAGGTCTGTTGCGCAAAGGCCGGAGTGCTCAGTACGAACAGGCCTGCGGACAGCAACCACGCTGACTTGCGGATCATCTTTTTCTCTCCCCCTCGGGCGATGAACGCCCGGTCGGCAGCGAGGCTAAACCCGAACAGCCGTCAAAGGGAAGCGCTGCAGTTGCGCTGGTTTAACAATCGCGTCTCGCTGCAGCAATTTGGCAACACGAGTGTAAGTAACGAATTGACCGGAGACGCGAAACGCCTCGCAGCCGGGTTCGGCCCGAGTCTATCTGGGCTCTATTTGGGCGCGAGCACCATCAACATCTGGCGGCCTTCCATGCGAGGGTGGGCCTCGATCTTGGCTTTTTCGGCGGTCTGCTCCTGAATCCGGCGAAGCACTGCCATTCCGAGCTCGCCATGCGCCATTTCGCGTCCACGAAAGCGCATGGTGACCTTCACCTTGTCGCCTTCCTCGAGGAACTCGAACACCTTCTTCATCTTGGTGTCATAGTCGTGGTCGTCGATGTTCGGACGCATCTTGATCTCCTTGATCTCCTGCGTCTTCTGCTTCTTGCGCTGCTCGGCGGCCTTTTT